>JAKSCF010000466.1 GCA_022360735.1 Clostridia bacterium | reverse complement strand
CTTTGAAAAGTTTTATGAAGCGAAAAAAATAGATACCTTATCTAAGAACTTAGATGACTTTTTATTGAAATACCAAGACGAAAATTGGTCTGATATTGAACTTTATAGAAAAATGGAGCAATTTTCAGCAGAAAATAATGCGAGGTTGTATATAGCAAATAAGCCAGAATATATTAGTATAGAAATAGAAAAAGAAATTGATCCAAATACACAATACCTGATTACTGTTGCACAAGAAGACTACAGTTATTTTGATATCGTTATTAATAATGATGCTGTCTTGAACTCTGACATAACATTAAAACAGGGACAGGAAATTTATTTAGAAGGCATATTTGAGAGTGATGAGGTACTAATGCCTACTAAGATCAATGATTATGAAATAAAGGCAGACTCATCAGATGATACATTAAATATATTTTTTGCAGGCGAAGTGAAGCTGTGGAACTATTCTGTTTTAACCAATATTACTAAGCCGACAACACTTGTGCCTAGAGAGACTATGACCATCGAACCTGCTCCATCATCTATTACAATGTCTGCTTCTAAGATACAAGTGCCATATAACATCTATAGAATTCCATACACCAATACAAAGGAAGTCAGTTTTACAAAAATGGTTGATATTAATGGTAGTGATACTGTATTTATGATTCAAGCATCCCTTCAATCTGTTGATGAAGCATTTGGGTTCTTGACTGATTTTTATGTATATTTTTATATGATAGCTATAATTATTTCTTTTATATTAGCTTTTATTTTTTCTAGAGTTATTGGAAAACCCATAGTAAAAATGACGCATACTGCAAAAAAAATGTCTGATATGGACTTTACAAGTAAGGTAGAGATTAAAAGTGGCGATGAACTTGGGATAATGGCCGAAAGCTTAAATACTTTATCATCTAATCTTGAAAATTCAATGAAAAACCTTGAAAATGCCAATGACAGACTAAAAGAAGAAAACGAAAAAATACTAAAACAAGAACGCTTCAGAAAAGATTTTATTGCCAATGCCTCTCACGAGTTCAAAACACCACTAGGTGTAATAAAAGGGTTTGCAGAAACAATAAAAAGAGGTATTAAAAAAGAAAAAACAAATTATTACCTTGATGTTATAGTAGATGAAACAGAGAAAATGAATGACCTGGTGGTAGATATGCTGCTTCTTTCAAAGCTGGATGATGATAACGTCAATTATAAATTTTTACCTTTTAAAATAAAAAAAGTTATCGAAAAAGTGGTGTCACTTTTTGAAAATGAAATGAATGACAAGTTGATGACAACGACCATTGATGGGGAGTTCTTTGAGGTTTATGGAGATGAAGAGAAAATAGAAAGAGCTTTTATAAATTTAATGTCCAATGCTATAAAATATGGGGATAAAAACAGCGTTATCAAGATAAACGGAAAAAAGAACAGCTCCAAAAATATCATTGAAATAGAGAATGATTGCAAAGATTTTTGCTACGAAAATATAGATGACATATGGGAAAGATTCTATAAAGGAGATGAGTCACATCAAAGAGATGATTCAGGTACAGGACTAGGACTCTCCATCGTAAAATCTATATTGGACGTACATGATGAAAAATGCGGTGTTTACCCAACAAAAAATGGCGTGCAGTTTTATTTTTCTCTTTCCATTTATAAACGTGAAGAATAAGAGTAAGAGGGGGCGGTTTATTTTTGGCTCAAATTGAACCAAAAAGAACCGTCCCTAAATATTTAGGTATTTAACAAATCATTTTTGGTAAGTATTACAGTATATCTATCACGATTGCATTGGTATTTTTTATGTGAGTACAAATACCTTTGGTGAGAGGAGAGAAAAGAATGCCTGAAACAATAAAAGAAATATTGATTGTTGGATTAAGAATAGTTACTATATTACCTTTGCTGTTATTAGTCACAATATTTATGGGAAAACGTGCAATAGGTGAACTTCCAATATTTGATTATTTAATTATTATTACTTTAGGAGCAGTTACCGGGGCTGATATCGCAGATCCTGATATTGACCACATACCCACTGTTATAGCAATAGTCATCATTGGATTGCTTCAACGTATCGTAGCAAATTTGAAAATTACGAATCGTAAAATTGGAGGATGGATAACATTTAAGCCAACTGTTGTTATTCAAAATGGTAAATTTATTAACCAAAACCTTAAAAAAATTCGCTATTCAATTGATAATATACTTCAAATGCTTAGAGAAAAAGATGTATTTGATATTAGTGATGTTGAAACAGCAATTGTTGAAGCTAACGGCGCTCTAAGTGTACTGAAAAAAACACAAAAAAATCCAGTAACATTAGAAGATATGGGAATTGTAAAACCATCATCTTCTATTGCACTGCCTATCATCATGGAGGGAAAAATCTATTCTGATGTTTTAAAAAAGTTTGATTTGGATGAAATATGGCTGCAGCAGCAATTGTATCAACGAGGAATTAACAACATACAAAATGTTTTTTTTGCCTCTTTAAACGCCAATCGCCAGTTACATGTTTCCTTAAAAGATGATGATAATATAATAATTCCACCTATAAAAAACTAACCTTTCAAATAGGAATTTTATGTTCGCAAATCATACCGGCTTGACATTTTCCACAACCATATCTTGGATAGTACTTTTGTCCAATAAAATCTAAATGGTCAGAGCAAAGCATTTTGTCCTTGGTTCCATCTTCTAAAATAGCTTGAGGCGGACACTTCTTCATACAAGCACCACATTTTTTGTTCTTGTACCAGACACAATAGTCATGGATACCGGTATAGGCTCTAGGGGTAGGCGGTTGTCTTAAAGATGTAATAATACTAGTCAATCTACCTGCCGATCCAAGCTCAGTGATGATGGATTCACTGAGACTAAAAGTACCTAAGCCACAG
>JAKSCF010000725.1 GCA_022360735.1 Clostridia bacterium | reverse complement strand
AAGAAAACTATGTGTTTTAGGTATTGATACTGCAACTGATAATCAAGCTGTATACAGCGACATGAATCAAGTTGCAGCATGGGCAAAAGCTGATATCAATTACTGCCTGCAGGAAGGCATTTTAAAAGGAATTGGAAACAACCTTGTGGCGCCTTTAAACAACGCAACAAGGGAGCAAGCGATTTGTTTTGTAGAAAGGGTTAGAGCAAAACTTTCAGAACAACCCTCAGAAACTAATGAACCACCAAGTACAGACGAGATAGCACAGTTTGAACAAGAAGTTGTCAGACTTGTTAATGTTGAAAGGATTAATGCAGACCTTGAACCTTTAAACCATAATGTCGATCTTTCAAGTGTTGCAAGAACAAAGTCTCAAGATATGGTAGATAATAGTTATTTCAGCCACACCTCGCCTACATATGGATCGCCCTTTGATATGATGAAATCCTTTGGCATTAATTACAGCTATGCCGGAGAGAACATCGCCATGGGACAAGCCACACCTGAAGCTGTAGTGAAATCATGGATGAATTCCGATGGTCACAAAAGAAATATTTTGAGTGCTAACTTTACAGATTTAGGCGTTGGATTAGCAAAAAATAACAACGGCACACCTTACTGGACCCAAATGTTTATTTCTACCAGATAGCAAATTAGGCTTATTAAAAACACAGGGGACGGGTCTTTTTGTTTGATATCAGTGTTTATCCAAACAAAAAGACCCGTCCCATATGTTTATTTCGTTACTTTGTTTTGTTCTTATAATCTTCAAAAGTGTTGTTTCGGATGACATTGGTACCTTCAAATTGAATGTTTACAGTGCCCTCTTTTTCAAGGAAGTCAGCATTGTTAACAATGGTGCAATCCTTAATAATTGCATTTGTAACGTTACCTTTGTTAAAGAGTCCCAAAGCTTTCCATGAATTATCATGGAGATAACAGCCAAAGAGATTTAACCTATCCGTATCCACTGCATATACGCCATATACACCGCATCCCTCTAACTCGCAGTTTTCCAATGTAACCTTTTTACAATTTTCTATATCCACTACGCTGCCTTTTCGCTTGGGGGTTATTTTGGTATTTCCGGTCTCTTGGTCGATTTTATGGCACGCTTTGATATTCTTTAAGACAACATTTCCCGAATCCTTAATCATAAAAATTTGAAAGTCTACCTTGCTTCCTAAAATCCACACATCTTTGTCTCCTGAAATAGTGAAATCATTTTTATTTTGAATGACAATGGGTTCATCAATGATATACTCGCCGGAAGCGATGACAATATAAGAACCGTCTTTTGCACCATTAATCTTTTCTTGTATATCATCGCCTTGATTAATTTTCACTATTTCATTCTTTTCATCTGTTTTTGTTAATACAGTAGCTTCTGTTGTATCATTTATCTTAATAAACACGCTTGTAAAAATGAGTAATATAAACAAAAAAGAAGCTACTCTAATCTTATCAACTTTATACATGTATACGCACCTCCCTACGGCTTATCTTTCTTATAGAATAAAAGTGTATAGTAACTGGTATTGCTTTCGGCATATTCTCCGGCTATTATGGATGAATTGGAATGGTCCAGGACTTTTAATCCTGAAACATTCTCTCTATTCATGATCTCAAACAGTGTCATAATGGTGGGTGGTGAATCAAGATAGTCATTATCCATACGACTGACAGCTAAAAAATCCCTTTTTTTGATGGCCTTAATACTTATTTCATCCATTTCTTCTGCTTTATCAGGTGTCAGGTAATGGGAAAAATCAACGGATCCAATGACTAAGCATTCTTTATCGCCCATACACGCCAATATTATATTTGCAAGTTTCTTTGAATTTTCTATTCCCAGATTCCCATGAAGAACCAGTGGTACTATTTGAACTTCCGGTAAATAATACTTAACATAAGGAATCAAGGCTGCGATGGAATGCTCTTTTTCCAGAAGGTTCATATCTTCTCCTGCACCGGTTTTTTCTGCAATCTGTTTCACCATGTCTTTTTCGGCTTCCAATATCCCGAAAGGGGTCTGCCAGCTCCAACTGCCTGTATGTATTTTGTCTCTGCCAATACGTCCATGATTGGGTCCTATCAGGACTATGACATTAGGATTATTGGCAGCAATTTCTTTGAAAAATTGTGCAATCATATGATCGGCGAGTAAATGATGGGGCGTAACACCCCCTAAAACATTCAAATCGCTAACTTCAATCGTTTCAGCTTTTTTAACTGAGGTCATAAAGCTTTTTTCATCATAATATCGGCAAGTAATGGCAGGGGCAGCTACCAAAGCGTTCTTCTCTCCCTTTATCTCCTTTAGATATTGCCCAGTATATATACCAATTATTGCTATAACCATTAATCCTGAGAAAATGAATATCTTTTTTTTCATCATTCTTCTGCGCTCACTATCGTAATCACACTTGGCTCTGTAAACCCATGGGCTCTGCTCTTTCCATGAAGTATAACGCCACTGTCTGCCGTGTATTTTCCAGGTGCAATAACCCTTGCTAAGTATCGGATGGTCTTTGATTGCTTACTATTAGGCGTATAATAATAAGCAAAGGTTATTTTTTGTCCATTCACGCTTCCCCAGTTATAGTCTCCCCGTTCCCCTCTGTTAAACGGTTGAACGTACTTAAATCCGGAAGGTAAGACATCTGTAATTTCATAATATCCATCCGGTGCATTTTGATCAAATTCAAGTGTTAACTCAATATCGATGATATCCGATTGAGTAAAAGTATTGGTTGCTTTACCATTTACAAGATAACGCCTTTTGATCCCCACAAGGCTATCCCCTTCTTCAGCCAACTCTTTTATAGGACCTATATAATTAACTGCCAGCTCAATATCTCCTTTAATATCATCAAATGTGATACCTTTCAATTCATCTCCGGTCAATACCAATCTGTATCTATCCAATCCATTAATCTTCAATTTCTCAGACTTATTATTGATATCATAAGAGAAGCTGCTTTCCTTTTTAGTATCAGGTGTTTTTGAAGTTATATAGATTAACCTTTCCAGGTTGGTGAGGATTTCATCTGTAGAGTTATCCATAACATACTGGAATAATTCCTCATGACCAAGCAGATCACTTTTTATACCTATAATGGCACACAAAGCCGTCAGCTTAATATTCTCATCTCGATCACTTCCGGCATTCAGGTATACATAAGGCTTAACAACTTCACCGTATTTTTCAATGACCTCTCTGTAAATCTTTTCTGCAGATGCATCGTCTCCAAATTCAGAAAGGGCAATACCATAATATAGTTTCTCCTCCAGACTAATATCTTCACTTTCTAAAAGTTTATAGATATCAAGTAGTACCGGTTCATCTAAAGACGCCAATCCCCAATAACAAGCAGCTAAATCTAGTAATGTGGTTTTTTCATCATTGATATGGCTATAAAAATATGATTTTAAATCCACCTCATCAAAGGTCGCTTTAGCCGCTGAGCATACTTTTGCAGAAAGAACCGGCCTGCTGCTGTCATAAGAAAAGAGTGCAATGCCGCCATCATAAATTTGGTAATCGCTTAAATCCTCCTCAAAATCGTTGATATATTCCTTATCAAAATACTTTTTCAAGTATTCTCCTGCAATCTTACGGGATAAAACCTGATCCACTCGCTGTCCCCAAGAATAATATAAAGCATTGAGTGTTCGATAATATCTGGAAATCCCTTTGTTGTAAAACACTAATTCAGTTATGGCATTTTCACCGGAAATATTAATCCAATTAGATATCTCCGTACCTTCAGCCAAATCAAGATAATCTGTCCTAGCTGTTTCCAGGATATTTTCGACCACTTTAAATTCCTTCTTCACAGCATCCTTCAATTCACCTGATTCTGCATATACATTAATAAAGTAGTTCCCAGGTTCTAAAGATTCAAGCGTAATATGACTATACTTGCCTGCCTGACCTTCTGCTTTGTATGTCTTCTGTTGATGATTGGGACCTTCTAATACGACCTTATAATCCACCTTATCCCCTTGCTTCAATTCTGTACCGAATACTCGAAGAGATATACCCGGCTGGTCTTGTGCAAGATAGATATCATTGAATATCAGGTTAACGAAAAAGGGCAGCTTTGCGTTAATATTCTCTCGTCCGCTTCCTGCTCTTAAATCTTTTGTTATCCCTTGGTATGTAATACGCCAGGATGTAAGATTGTGAGGCAGGGAAAATTGCAGTGATCCTTTGCCATTCTTATCTGTCTTTATGGACCCGAAGTATGCATTATCCTTAAAATCGTATCTCTGCCCTGCTTCATCTCCACCTTCACCGCACTCCGCAAAGTTTGGTTTTTGCTCATTGCTCTTATAAGAGAAATATTCTGAGAGTATTCCTGTACCAAAAACATAGCTGTAAAGATCACCGATCGTATAGACTGACTGACCCCGCATTGCAAAGAATGCTTCATCTACAGCACTAATATTCACTTCAGATTCACATGGATTCCCATTTATATCGCTGACTTCAATCTCCATGTTGACGATATCCCCCGGCTTGTAGTAATCTTTGTCCCGTGTAATCTTTATATCCAGTTCTTTTTCCGTATAATCATAGTTCAAACCAAGGCTTCCTGCGTTATATACTTTTACGCCGTCAAAATAAACCATTTTAACATGTGCATTGGGAATATATGATTCTATAAATTCAAAAGACATCTTGCTATCTTTGACTACGTCAGCACTTTGAATGCCATTTTTAAGGATCATATAAAGCATCCGTCCTTTTTCACTCACTTCAAATTCTTCTCCATTTTTAAGCATTACAAGGTTAGCTTTTTCTTCTGTCTTAAACTTATATTTATTATCATTTTCTTTAAGCGAATATTCCTCTGCCATGTCCATATTTTCAATTTGCGAAGCGTTAAAGTAAGATTGATAAAGATATATGGTCTCTTTCACTGCACGATTTTTTTGATCATTTCCTATCACTTCAATATAGTAACTATTATGGTTTAAAAAGTTTGTATAAGGCAGCTCATATACGGCTCGACCATTAACGGTATGTATTTCAAATTCGTCCAACACATTTTCTACCGTATAATATCGATATTTTTTTCGAGTTACTTTATTGATAAAATCATAATATTGACCAACTTCTTTTTTATCCCATCTCCTCTCAATCAACTTCCCTTTTAACGGTATATTGACTGAATCTCCTTTATAATTTTTCATATCATATGCATGAAGGTCATCGTTATTCAATCGGTCAAGCACTATTTTATTACTCTCAATCTCTGCAACAAATCTGTCTTGTTCTACTTTTCCTTTACCATAAATCATAATATCCCTTGGGAAAAGCGCAATAGATGCATGGGCATACACTTCCTCTTCCTCTGCAGTGGCATTGTTGATCATACAACTAATATATTTAGGCTGCCAGCTAATGGGATCCGTGTTTTCGAAAGTAAACTCCGGTTCAAGCTTTATAGACGCTTGCCCATTGCTGTTACAGCTACTATTTCCTTCTATGGCTTTCAAATAATCATACCAGCCATATCCTCTATAGTACAACTTTAAACCGGCTACCGGTGAGCCTTCAAAGAATGAAGCTTGAATATCCAAATTAAAACTTTCTCCTAAAAAAAGTGCCTTTTTATCCGTATTTACATCGATTTTATAGGCTGGCTTGGTATATTTTTTTACTTGAAAATACCTTCGATTAATAATCTCTTCATCAGACTTTACGGTAATGTAATAAGATCCCGGGTTAAAGTTTTCATATTCCAGCGAGCAAGTGTAAGTCCCATAAGGTGAAACTTCAACTTCCTTAGATACCAGTACGGAAGATGTCCTTTCGTCATATCTGTTATATGTATATTTTTCTATCTGAGCCGTTAATTTT
>JAKSCF010000748.1 GCA_022360735.1 Clostridia bacterium | reverse complement strand
GAAAATCTTTGATTAATTAAATTGGGAATTTAGTTTGTGCTAAAAAGTCTACAATGATATTATGAGAATTACACAGTAATGGTATAGTATCATTGTAGATTATTTATACATGCAGTGTTTAATGATAATATTATTAAGCTAGCATACTATAAAGGAGAATAATTACTAAATGTTTAATAGATTTTTTAAGATAAATAGTTATTTAATGATTGTCTTATTTATTGTTATAGTAGTAGTTAACAGTGTTATTAGCTATCACTGTGGAGGAATAAACTCGGAAATATTAACAATTTCAATTTTTACGGCATGTTTTATGATTTATGTTAATGTAATAATGCTAAATAGGAGTTCACTTAATAAAATGATTACCATACTAGTAAGTGTATCTCTATTTATAGGATTATGCTTGATAACTTATCACCAGTCACCTAGATATTCATATAAGAAAGCAAGGGATCTAGTAGTGAATAATTTATCAAGAGAGTATGAAAGTGTAAGGGTAATTGATGTTGAAATCAAGAAAATAAAGGCTACACAAAAATTAAATTACTTTATTGATAAAGGATATTTAATAGGTGTTCAAAAAAACAATAATATTGACTTCTATTTTTTCAATGCACTAAATGGGCAATATCAACTTATGAAAGACTATAAACTGGAAGAAAACTAATTTAATTTGCTTGTGTTCAATGATTAATATATGTTGGCAAAACATTTAATATAAGGCGTAATTAAGTTGATAAATTCATAAAATAGTCAAAATGATCTTATGAAACCATGAAAGTTGCCGGATTACAAATAAATAAAATGGCAAGAGAAAGTAATTTGTCATATTAAACGATAATTCTGCGTAGATGCTCTCGGGAAATTGGGAGCTTCTCTTTGTTTAAGGATAATTTAAGGTAGTTAGCGGACAACAATATTATAGTAATAAAATTTTCGAAAAAATTTTGTATATTTTTTCTCTTTACACAGAACATATGTTCGTATATAATATATATACGGAGGTGTGGATAATGATGGAAGGCAAAAGAATTATTTTTCATGTAGATGTAAACTCAGCTTATTTATCCTGGGAAGCCACTTGGCGATTGCAGCATGGGGAAGCTATTGATCTTAGGGAAGTTCCTTGTGTTGTTGGCGGGGATGAAGCAAGCAGACATGGTATTGTATTGGCAAAATCATTGTCGGCAAAAAAATACAAAATTAAAACAGGAGAATCGTTGTTTGAAGCAAGAAAGAAATGTCCTAATCTAAAAGTAGTACCACCTTGCTATGAAATATACATGCAGTGCAGTAATGCAATGTTGGAAATTCTAGGACAATATTCCCCTTGTGTTCAACGAATTTCTGTAGATGAATGTTTTTTGGATTATACGAATATGGAGTGCCATTTCGGGGACCCGGTTGAGGCGGCATATGAAATTAAAGACCGCATTTGCAGAGAGCTGGGATTTACTGTAAATGTGGGGATTTCTAATAACAAACTTTTAGCAAAAATGGCGGGAGAGCTTGAAAAACCCGACAAGGTACTTACACTTTTCCCTGAAGAGATACCGATAAAAATGTGGCCTATGGATATCGAAGAGCTATATATGGTAGGTTCCAGAATAGCGCCTAAACTGCGGGCTCGTGGTATTCGAACAATAGGTGACCTGGCAAACTTTAACCCTAAATTAATTCATTACTATTTAAAAAGTCATGGTACTTTAGTTTGGAACTATGCAAATGGCATTGAAGCGTCCCCTGTTACAAAAAACACGACTATTCCTGTTAAGGGGATAAGTAATTCCACTACAATTGCATTTGATGTGTATGACCGAAAGACTGCCCACATGATTCTATTGTCATTAGTAGAAACTGCATCTATGAGACTGCGAGCTTCTAATTTTAGTGCGCGGTTGATATCAGTATCAATTAGGACAAGCGAGCTTTTACGCTATTCCCATCAAAGGAAACGTGATGCACCAACTGATTATACGAATGAAATTTTCCATGATGTATGCCAATTGTTTGATGAAGCATGGAAGGGCCAACCAATCAGGCACTTAGGAGTACGTTTGTCGGAGTTGTGTGGTAATGATTTTTACCAAATGTCAATATTCGACAATTCTAATTGTGAAAAGAAAAGAGAATTAGATAAAACAATTGACAATATACGGTTAAGGTATGGTGCAAAGTCAGTAATTAGAGCGGGGTTTGTAAATTCGGGGGTGTCTCCATTGACGGGTGGAATAATTGATGAATATCCGGTGATGACAAGTTTATTGTAGGAGTTGTTATGGATGAAAGTAGTAATGAAACAGATACAAGTGATTGCAGTATTCGCAGAAAATGCTCGGCCTGCTCCGGTAAAATTTAAATTTTTAAAAGAAGACGGTACATATGTAGTGGTAAAAATAAATGAGATTATCACTATAAAAGAAGAAAGATTAGCAGGCAATAGGATGTTTGTGTACGCCTGTCAAAGTGCGATAGATGGCATTGAAAAAAGGTATGAGTTGAAATACGAGATAAACGCCTGTAAATGGTATCTTTATAAAATATGATTATACCGATGGCGATATGTCTATTAATAGGTATAATACTAACCCTAATTGCTATTATTATGCAAACTGAGCAAGCATTGTTCATAGGCATTCCATACATTATAATGTCAGTGCTCATGATACCGCTTTATGGTCTTTTTAGTATGTTAGCTGGACTAATATATAATAGTTGCGCAAAAAAATTTGGCGGTCTTATAATTCACATTGAAGATGAAAGTGATATGGAGAAAATTTTGCAATAACTATTTCCTGTGTGTGAAAATAGGAATTTTTAGTTGACTTAATAATATGTACTGTACACAGAGACATCCTGGAACCCGGGTGTCTTTTTTTAACACAAAATTTAGGAAGGATAATAGCAATGAATGCAGAAAATTTAAGACTTCTAAGAAGGTACAAAATGATTTGCAGAAACAAAGGATTAACAAGAAAGGAGCATCAAGGCGGCACAGGGGGATTTGCGGTTGTTCGCCCAGTTCGTGGAACGACAATTAAGGGATAAGCATGCTGAGATTTTTTAAGTGAGAGGGAAGTGGCCCACTTGAGGAGGTCTGGTGATGCGTTGAGATTGGCGCAGAAGTGCACTGAGATTGCAGGAAGATGTATTAGATAGGGTGAAATACACCTGCAAATGCTTGTAGGTGCATCTTTAGTGTTTTGTTCAGCTTTTAAATCATCAATTGGTACTTGATTTTTTGATTAAAATATAATATCCTATACAGGACAAGTAAATATGACAGTTCGAAATCCATCCTGTCACTAAACAAAACTAGGACGCGCGTACTACCGTCTTTTTGACGGTTTTTGTTTTGGGACAGGTGACTGTCCTTTTTTATTGCTTTTAAAAAATAATATGGGATGAAGCAATTTTCTATCCTTGTGTTGAGGCAGGTGTAAGATGAATCGTTATAGTGTATTGCATAACAGAGAAATAGTGCTGTTGAAAAGTAAACCTTGCTTTTGGGGTCAATGTAGCTTTTGCGACTATATTGAAGATAACGCTGTCAATATAGAAGAGATCAATTCATTGAATGTAGCAGTACTTAAAAAAATTACCGGTGAAAAAGGTGCGCTGGAAGTGATCAATTCGGGGAGCTGTTTTGAATTGCCTCATGAGAGCTTAATGGCGGTGAAAGAGGTTGTGACAGCCGGACATATTAAAAAGCTTTATTTGGAAAGTCATTGGCATTACAGACATAGATTGGAAGAAATCAGAAGCTTTTTTGGAATACCGGTTATCTTTAAAATAGGTGTTGAAACTTTTGATAATGACTTTAGAAACAATTATTTAAATAAAAATGCTTATTTTAAAGATGCCGCGGAGGTTAAAAAATACTTTGATTCGGTTTGCCTCATGGTGGGAATCAAAGGGCAGACAAAAGAAATGATTAGTAAAGATATTGCCTTGCTGCTGCAATATTTCGATTATGGAACCATTAATGTTTTTACGGAAAATACTACGCCGATACAAAGGGATGATGCACTCATCAGCTGGTTTATAAAAGAATATGAACATTTAAAGCATAAGCCTGGTATTGACGTGCTGATTGAAAATACGGATTTTGGCGTTGGAAATGAGAGAGGGGAGCTTGTCCATGAATAATAATATATTGTGGTTGGTTTTATTAGTTATAAATTTTACAGGTATCATAATCAGTTACAGGATTTTTAAGAAAACAGGATTATATATATGGATCGCGATGGCTGCAATTATCGCCAATATCCAAGTGATGAAGACGATAGAAGTGCTTGGGTTTGTAACCACTTTAGGCAATATTATTTACGGAACGTCTTATCTGGCCACCGATATTTTAAATGAGAAATACGGAAGAAAAGAAGCCCAGAAAGGTGTCTATATCGGTATTTTCATACTTATTATTGTGACGGTCATTATGCAGGTCTGCTTATTATTTACCCCTTATGCCGAAGACATAGCGCAAGGTGCCTTTGAAACGATATTTGGCTTTTTGCCCCGTGTTGCCTTTGCCAGTATTATTGCATATACCGTCAGCCAATTATATGATGTATGGGTCTTTGACAAATTAAAGCAAAAAAATCCTGAACAGCTATGGGTGAGAAATAATCTTTCCACGTTAGTCAGCCAATTGATAGACAATATCCTATTTACTTTCCTGGCTTTTTGGGGCGTATTGCCTTTTGAGATTGTTATACAGATTTTTGTGACAAGCTATGTGATGAAATTTATTGTTGCAGTGCTTGATACGCCATTCATCTATTTAGCCAAAAGGTTTCATGGAGATGAAAATAAATGTGAAACCGTATGACAGGTTATAATGAAGATGTATAATTTATTTTTCGTAATCTTATTGTACAATGATACTATTAACAGCTCGGAATTTAGACAATTAGCGACATTCAAAAGAGTGTCGTTTTTTTATATTTTAATGCTGGGAGATACTGCACTTTTTAGGAATTATCTTTTAATTATGTTCCGATTTATGGTATAATTAAGCTGAGGTGGTACCGATGAGAAAAAGGTTAAAAGTTAAAAATGATTTTATATTTCAGCGGATTTTTGGAAGACAAGAGAATAAGGACATCTTACTCAGTTTATTGAATGCTATACTGAATTTTAAGGATGATAATAAACTTCATGATATTGAAATACTGGAGAATACTAAACTGGAAAAAGAACGTATAGAAGATAAACAGGGCATTTTGGATATAAAAGCAAGGACGATTGCCGGGGTACGGATAAATATAGAGATACAGTTAGTGAATCAATATAATATGG
>JAKSCF010000699.1 GCA_022360735.1 Clostridia bacterium | reverse complement strand
TTTGAGTCTTTTTCTTTTTTCTTCTAAAATCGATATTTCCTACTAAATAAAAAAGAAGCACCCTCGGGCTTCTTTAATCAAATATATAAAAATGGGAGAGAGATAAATTTGTGTTGATCTTCATTGTCTCGACTGGTCCAAGGATTGTTTTCATAATGACGAATCATCCAAGTATAATGCTTCTCATTTTATTATAAAATAAGAGCTATTTTGAAGGATCTACTATAACTTTTATATATTTATCTGGGTAAGAATATATATCATCAAACATATCAACAGATTCTTCCAAAGTAATTACCTTTGTAATTAGTTGTTTTGTATTCAGTTCGCCCCTTGACAAAATTTCTACCATCTCTCCAAACTCTGAATGAGTATAAATATACGAACCAAGTACGCTTCTAGCAGAAGCTACAACATCCTGCATATTAATTTCTATTTGATTTTGTGATAAACCAACCCATACAGCTTTTCCAAACGATTTCAAGCACTTGATAGCCTGATTTGCAGTAGCTTGAATTCCTACTGCTTCAAATGAAACATCAACCATTTCCCCTTCAGTGATAGAATTAACGGTTTTCATATAATCTTCTCTTTTGGGATTAATCGTGTAATCTGCCCCTATATCCTTTGCTTTATTCAAACGTACATCACTTAAATCAGAAACAATAATAATCTTAGGTTCTTGTAATTTTACTAGTTGTAGAATAGATAATCCAATGGTACCAGCACCAATTATTAGAACAATCTTATGCTTTAACTCTCCTAATCCCACTTTTTTAATACTTGCATATGCTACAGAATAAGGCTCAATTAATGCACCTTCTTCATATGTGCATTTATCTGATAATGAAAATAATAGTTTTTCTGGAACGGCTATATATTCTGCCAAGGCCCCATCTATATCAAAAACTCCGAAAAATCTTTTATTCACACACACACTAGTGTAATCTAGTTTGCAATACAAGCACTCCCCGCAGAAAAAACATGGTTGGACAACAACTCTGTTTCCTATATTGAATTTTGTAACCTTATTACCTCTTTCAACAATCTCTCCTGAGAATTCATGTCCCTGTGTCATTGGTGCAAGTCTTCTTCCTGTAAGTCCTAAATATCCATGAATATCACTACCACATATCCCACAAGCTTTAACCTTCACTAACACTTCGTTCTCTTTAATTACCGGAGTTGGCAATTCAATTACTTCATGTTTTTTTTGTCCCAAATATCTTAATGCTTTCATAAAACACCTCTCTCTAAATATGGTTAAGTTTGAATTGTAAAGCGCGTTGTACTTTTGTTATATACTCATACTCCGTTAGGTTTAATTTAAATTGTTCAAGACTAAAAATTTAGGATTAAATGTTAGTTATCCCTTCAAATTCAATTGCTTTACGCTTTTTTAAAACTACCAAAGAAGCTTCCTACTTTCTTCATAAACCATTTGTTCTGTGTTAATAGCATTAATACAATTACGATTATTAAAATCAAAGTAATTGGTCTACCAAACATTGGTGCTAAACTACCACCACTCATAGACAAACCACGGCGTAGGTTAGTATCCACCATAGGTCCTAAGATTAAACCTAATACCATAGGAGCCGGTGGAACATCAACCTTGCGCATAAAATACCCTAAAATGCCAAAGAAAAACATTGTGTAAACATCAAACATTTTCATGTTAATAGCAAAAGATCCTAACACAGCTAATACCATAACAATCGGCATCAAAATGGGTTTAGGTACTATTAACACCTTATTCATAGGAGATGTTACGAGCAATCCTAAAAATAAAATCATTATAGCTCCCAAAAATAAAAGTGCTGCTATCTGATATATAAAACTAGGGGACTCTATAAAGAGCAAAGGTCCTGGGCGAATACCATGAAGCCACATAGCCGATAACATAACCGCAGCTGCAGGACTTCCTGGAATTGCCAAAGAAAGAATTGGAATTAATGCTCCTCCAATAGCACTGTTATTAGCTGTTTCTGCAGCTATAACACCTTCTACAGAGCCATGGCCAAATTTTTCAGGAGTTTTACTTGTTCTTTGGGCTGTATCATAAGATACCCAAGCAGCGATATCTTCCCCAGCTCCTGGAATTATACCAATTAGAACACCGATTACTCCAGACTGTAAACTGAGCCTCAAATTGCCTACAACATCCTTCATATGAGGCAAAATTCCTTTTGCTTTTTCTAAAACAGCTTCTTTATCTAAGTTCCTCATAACATCAATAACCTCTGCCATACCAAAAAGTCCTATCATTGCAGGAACAAAGGATATGCCTCCCATTAGCTGTATATCCCCATATGAGAATCGAGCATAAGCATACATTTTTTCTAAACCTATCATGGCTATTAATAGGCCTGTAAATCCTGAAACCCATCCATTTAATGGAATCTTCGAGGCTAAATTACCACATATAACAACACCTAAAATACCCAATAGAAAGTATTCCCAGGTTTGAAACTGGAGAGCAAATCTTGATAACATCGGAGTCAAAAATATCAGTATGAGCATACCAAATAGAGTTCCAATAGTTGATGAAACTGTAGCCAAACCAATTGTAGGCCCTCCTTGCCCCTGTTTTGCTAGAGCATACCCATCTGCAACAGTAGCTGATGCTGCAGAAGTTCCCGGAATTCCTAGCAGAATTGCAGATTTAGATGCTCCGTAAATCCCACCTACAAAAACCCCCATTAAAACAGTCATAGCCATGCCAAGATCCATACTGTAAGTCAAACCTACAAGCAGAGAAAGAGTCATAACAGCTGTAAGTCCAGGAAGGGCACCTACAGTGATCCCCAGTAAAGTACTCCAGGCTAACGTGAAGATCACATGGGGATTTAGGAGGGCTATAAGTTCTTGTATAAACATTGAAAATCCCATATTTATTTGGGCCTCCTTTAATTTTTTCTTTTAACTATAAAATACAAATTAAGCTCTTGCTTACGGTAGACGAATCATGAATATTCTCGTAAATAAGATGAATATTATAGCCGTACTAATTACTGATATAATAAGTGCCTTAATAATTCTCTTATTTCTCTCTCCCTTATGAAAGGAATAAATATATACAAATATGAATACTGAAGTTGATATAGTGTAAGGGAGCTTTCCTAAAAGAAGAAAAACATATGTCCCTATATACAATACAGTTAATCGCATTCGCTTCGTGCTATCACTAGTTTCTTTATTATTCCTTTTACTAATAGAACTCTTAAGCTGCTGCCAGCCCCCTGCCCGCAAAGCTGGTACTAGTATTGCGATGGCCATAAGAAGTAGAGTAATTCCTAATAACAGCGGAACCAAACCAGGAGCTGCATATACCCCTTCCAAGTGGCTATAAGTAGGCATCCGCATAGACTCCACTATGGCGAAGATACTAAGTAACAATAATAATAGGCCGTAAACTATATTATTTTTGGCTAAATTTTTATCCATTTAAAACACCACCTTTGCATTATAATCTTGCCTTTTGTTATAACCCAGCTTTTGGGGGCCTTAGTCCCCCAAAAAGGCTGAGTAATTTCTAAGTTACCAAGGTTTTTCAAAACCAAAATCTTCTGGATTATTTTCAGCAAGCCCACCTTCGTATAATATCCATGTTACAACAGGAGCTTGAATAGCAATCCAATCTCTTGCATCTCCTCTACTAAGACCAACTAAGTCAATACCACGATCAACTGCAAAATCTTTCATTTCTTGACTTTCAACAGCTTTTAAAAACACTTTATCTACGGCTTCTAAAATATTTTCTGGAGTATCGCTTGGTAAAGCTATCCCGAAGTGAGCACCATGAGGAAGCATTTCATCAAGCTCAGGAAGCCAGTCAGTTATAGCAGGAATTTCACCATAACCAGGCATATCTAAAGGCTTATTGTCAAATACTGCTAATGCCCTCAATTCTCCAGCCTTAAGCATATCAGAAACTTCCATGGCATGTTGAAATACTGTTTCAGTTTCTTGACCAATAGTAGCTATAATTGCTGGATACCCTCCATCATAAGGTACGTGAGAATATTCGATTCCTGAACCTAAGTTTAATATCTCGGCAGCTACGTGAGCAGAAGCCCCAATACCTGCAGTAGCAACTTTTACTTCACCTGGTCTGTCTCTAAAATCTTTTAAAAGATCATCGAAAGTTTCATATTCAGAATCTGCACTTACAGCCACAATGCTTGTAGATAGGGTAGCAATATACATTTCCCAATCTTCATAAGTTGTAGGATGTAAACCCATTACAGGGTAGTGCATAACATCATTAGTCGCTGCACCTAACCAAGTAAGGCCATCGCGACGCTCTCTATAAACAAAGTCAGTAGCAACAGCACCAGTGGCACCAGGCATATTTACAGAAACTAGACTAGTTCCCAGTTCTTTCTCCATTTGTGCTGCCAACATACGAAGGGTTAAGTCTGTACCTCCACCAGCAGCATACTGAATTACCACGTTGATAGCTTCACTTGGTTCCCATTCTCCCTCTTCTTCAACATCCGTAGTTGTACAACCTGTGAAGGCAAACATTAACATTGCTAATACAAGAATAAAAGGAATAATTGATAATAAACCTTTATTTTTCAAAAACAACACCTCCATTTTTTTGATTCAGATTTCATAACAAAATTAACGATTACAAAATCAAACACAACCTATGATGTATTCCCACCTCCTTCCAGTGTGTTTTGTTACCAAAAGATTATCTCCTAAAAATGTATTCACTTCGCTAAAGTAGAAGTGATTTTTTTCTAATGCTATTTTCTAGAAATAGCAATTTTAGTCTTTTCATAAATAGTCTTTGCCGTTAGCCCAAAACGTTCCATAAGATAATCTTGTTTCCCAACCTCTCCAAATTCATCTTGAACACCAACGCGTTCCATTGGTACTAACTTGTTTTCCACCAATACCTCAGCAACCGCTGATCCAAGTCCATTAATAATACTATGGTTTTCTGCAGTAACTATAGCCCCCGTCTTTTGAGCCTGCTCGATAATGCATTCTGCATCTATAGGTTTTATAGTAAACATATCGACTACACTAGCACTAATACCTTCGGATGCAAGCATATCTGCTGCTTTAAGTGCTTCGTAGACTGTTATCCCGCTGGAAATAATAGAAACATCCTTCCCCTCACGTAATACATTAGCTTTTCCAATTGTAAATGTCGATCCCTCTTCATAGATCTGTACAACTTTCTTGCGTGACATACGAAGATAGAAAACTCCATAGCTATCAGCTATTTTAGGAATGAGGTCCCCCATCATCACAGCGTCAGATGCCTCCACAATCGTGATAGTAGGAATATTTCGTAGTATCCCTACATCATCGAAGGGCATATGAGTGCCGCCATTATAGGTGGCGCTTACCCCTGCATCTCCACCAATCAACTTTACATTCAGCCCCGCATAAGCACAGGAAATAAAAATCTGATCATAGATACGGCGAGAGGTGAAAACTGAAAAGGAATGAAAAAATGGAATTAGGCCCGTTGCAGACATACCTGCAGCCATACCACAACCATTAGTCTCCTCTAGACCGACATTAAATGAACGGTCGGGAAAGGCTTTTTCAAAATTCACCGTCCCCATAGAGGTACTCAAATCACAGTTTATTGAAACAATACGTGAATCTTTCACAGCGGCATCAATTAACGCGTCGCAATAGGCATGACGCATTTCAATGGTACCCATCACATGTTCTTTTGCTAATACTACCATTTGAAATCACCTCCAGGGTATGTGCCTTCCTTATAACGTTTTTCTATTTCTTCAATACCTTCATTAGCCATAACCCAATCTATAACCATATAATGATTGAAATCCAGCTTTTCAGCGAAGCTTACACCCAATCCCTTAATAGTATCTAAAATGATGACAGAAGGCATTCCTTTAGCAGCCTTAGCTTGTTCTATAGCATCATAAATTTCTTTAATGTCATACCCTTTTACTGTTTGGGCGTGCCATCCAAATGCACGAAATTTATTCTCTACATCAAAGGGTTCACAAATATTCTCAACTCGTCCATCAAGCTGTTTTTTATTGTCATCAACAAACGCAATGAAATGATCCATCTTGAAATGAGATGCAGTTTGGACTCCTTCCCATACTTGTCCTTCCTGTATTTCACCATCGCCTAATATACAATAGGTATAGCTATCTTTACCCTTAACGCGATTACCTAACGCAATTCCAACAGCAGAGGATATCCCCTGACCAAGTGAGCCAGTGGTCATATCAATTCCTGGTGTTTTTAGCCTATCACAGTGACTTGGAAGACTCGTCCCCTCTTTATTCACTGTTTTTAGCCATTCCATTGGAAAATAGCCTTTAATTCCTAGTGCTGCATAAAGCGCTGGTCCACTATGTCCCTTTGATAGAACAAGCCAGTCTCTGTCCTCCCATGTTGGTTTACTAGGATCAATATTCATCACTCCACCGTATAGTACTCCTAATACATCGGCAATAGAAGCAGATCCTCCAATATGACCAAACCCTGCTTCTGTTAACGCCTTGATTGTTTCTATACGTATATCGGCACTAAGTCTACTCATCTGTTCAAATTCTGTATTATTATACATACTCATTCACTTTCCCCCATTCTATTATTTATTATCTCCCAAGATAACCACCGTCTACTGGGATAATAGCACCGCTAATATAATTTGAAGCTGAGGATGCGAGAAATACAGTCACACCGGAAAGATCTTCTGGCTTTCCCCAGCGACCAGCGGGAATTCTTGCTGTGTGAACCTTACCTTGCTCTGTATTAATCATATTAGCAGTTAATTCTGTATCCATATAACCTGGTGCAATTGCATTGACATTCACCCCAAGTCCGCACCATTCATTTGACAATGCCTTAGTGAGCTGCATAACTCCTCCTTTACTTGCGGCATAAGCTGCAATACGAGCGCTAGCAAAGAATGACGTCATAGAGGCGATGTTAATAATCTTTCCACTGCCATTGGGAATCATCACTTTAGCTCCAAGCTGGCACATATGGAAAACTGCATTAAGATTTATGTCTACTATTTGGTTCCATTTATCCATGGGAAAATCGATGGCATCACAACGATACTGAATGCCAGCACCATTGAGTAAGATATCTAGCTTTCCGTCAAGAAATTTCATTGCTTTGTCAAAACCATCCTTTGTAGAATTCAAATCACATAAATTTACTTGTACTGCATAAAACCTATTTTCAGCACCTCCAAGAAAAGCTGCCAATGAAGTAACTTCCTCATTTACATCCATCAGTACCACCGTTGCTCCAGCATCATGTAATGCTTTCGCCATCCCATAGCAAAGTCCAGATGTTTTAGCTGCCCCCGTCACAATAGCATTTTTACCTTCAAGTGAAAATTGTTCTAATGCCAAAATTTCAAACCTTCTTTCTGTTTTAATAAGTAAAGAACTACTTTTTTCTTACTTGATCATATTATAGGTATTTACTTCAGAATTAGAATATATTAATGCTTTCAAATCCATACTTTTTCTCTCCTTAATTTGTAATCTTACTAAAAAAAATTCACATAAAGCACATTTTTTATACGCCTGATTTACAATTGAGAGACAGTGTGATTGATAGTCCATATATGATAAGTGATAGCACTATGTAAAGTAAAGATAAACAAGTCTATAAGAATATTAGTAATATATACGAACACAATTTTAACAATAATTAGTCAGTCATAATAAAAAATTGAAATAAACCTATAACATTCAAGTAACAAATGTGTTATTAACTTTTTTCCCAATATTCTGAATTATTTGCCATCTTCATTATGTTAGCATTTTGGCAGAAGAATGTCAAGCAATAATCCATAGCTTTTATGCTATTAAATCGGCATCTATAGTAATATGAGACATTATTATACATAATTCCGTATATTTAAACTAATCCATAATTGTAGATATTATTATCTGTAATTCCGCTCTTTCGTGTTCTGCGGTTTCCCCACACAACACTGCCCTATTAGAAAATGTTCACTTTTCTATCCACAGTGAACAATATTTTGTCTTTATCGCCTATCAAATGTTCCTGTGTTTTTAACATCCCATTTGACTTGTTTCATTTATTTTTCTTGCATATTACATAAATGAGAATGCCCACTTTAATGATTAGAAGACCATATTTTTTTTGTTTACAGAAACCAAAAAAATATGGTATCTTATAATAAAGATCACAAATATAACTAAGAGAGGATCTGATGAAATGCTGCATGAAATCAAGATATTGATTTCAATACTGGCAAAGATGAATAAGGGGTATACGTATAATTCGCATGCACATCCCTATTATCAGCTGAATCACATTGTAAAGGGCAGTTACACATACACCGTCGATGGCCGCACGTTCACTGCGGGTATTGGGGATACGATCCTCATTCCTGCAAACTGCGTCCATTCGTTCGTCCAAACAGGCGACGAGACGGGTTACTATTTTGAAGTGAAGTTCTCTTCACTTTCGAAGGGCGTGATGGAAATGTGCTCCGACTCGGATGTCTTCATACAGAATGACGATTTTACAGGAAGACTGATGAAAGAAATTTTTGATGAGAATAACAATTTGACACCGGAATCCGAGGTGGTCATGGTCACATATCTTTATACGATTCTCTTCAAACTGACTGAAAAGAAAAGACGTGAGAAAAATACTCCGTCGAAATATATAGAGGTATCGGCTTATTCAGCACCGGTAAGAGGTATCATCCGTTTTCTGGAAGACAATTACAAGGAAAAACTATCGCTGGATGATATCGTCGCCCAGACGACTTTGCATAAAAGTTATCTTTGCGGTCTTTTTAAGAAAGAAACCACGGTCACAATTTTCCAATGCCTTATGATTATTCGGATTCGAAAGGCGGTTGAACTTCTCACCTATAAGTCCATGTCGCTAGCGCAGATAAGCGAAGAGACGGGTTTTGTGAATGTTACGCATTTTAACAGAGCGTTTACCAAACACGTGATGACACCACCCGGCCAGTTTAGAAAAAATCTAAAGTCTCAGGGCTTTTATTGGAGCGACGCGACAGTAGGCAGAAAAACGAATCACATCACGGCTGCTACGCTTGAAAGAAAGAAAATAGAATTCCCAAAATTAACTCTGAATGGTAAATGATATTTTTTAATATCATTTATATTGTACATTAAAACGTAGTATCGTTGTAAGCTTACTCGGTTCCGTTTTACAAACATCTGAAATTTCTCATTCAAATGATACACTCCTAAGATTGTGCCCATGCTGGGCACACACAAAAAGAAAATCCTAATCAATGAAATTAGGATTTGTTAATAATTAAAGACTTTGTAAAAGATGATCTAAAAAAGATTTCCCTTTATAGATGTCCCTAAGCTTGAGTATAAGTTTTCTATATCTTCATTCATTTTGGCTATATCTTCCTTTGTCATAATCAATTCACCTGATTTTGCATTTTTCATAACATGATGAGGCTTTCTTCCTCCACAAAGTACATTGATTCTTTCAGATTGAGCAATGGTCCAAGCAATGACAATATTTGAAAGCTCACATTTATACTTTTCACATATAGGCTTCCATCCTTGCAGCATATCAATTACTTTTTTCCGGTTTTCTGGCTTATACCAGGAAGTTTTGTTCCTGATGTCTTTTTCAGAAATGATTGTATCCATTGTCATGTTGCCTGTAAGTAGCCCCTGCTCAAGAGGCATATAAGCTTGCATGGTAATGTTGTGCTTTTCACAGAATGGTAATAGAGGGTAGGAGGGGTCAGACCAGCTTGACAAATTGACATTTAGGTATTTTCCAATCCCTTATTTGTTAAGCCTAACCCTATTTTACGCAGTTTTAGACGCTCTGAGAAAGCGAATATTAAATGTTAAAGGACATTCTTGATTGAATGTCCTTTTTATGTCTCTGAGTTGTTGCTTCAGTTTCAAATGTATCCAGTGGACATTTCATAGAAAGAATGACCACTGTCACTTTCTTCACCCACGTAGGGAATGTCATTCCTTTTACTAAGCTACTTTAATTAATTCCATCAACTATAACCAAATCATACTTAACTCCTATTGGTTCCAGAGCTCTAGTAGAGGTAAATACCATTTTATCCGCATAAAAATTTGTAAACTTAAAATTGAATTCATTATATTTTTTCTCAGCACTTTTAGTTATACAAGTAATAGTTTTATCAGTAACATCACATTTATAGATATGCCTACCTTTATCAACTGTGGCTGACATAAAAATACTGCCATCATATACATCAAATAAGAAAGGATTTCTAATTGGTATTACAATTTCCTCTTTCAAATTTTTTAAATCAATATAACAAAGTTCTTTTATATTTTGCTTCCACGCAACTATTCTTCCATCACTACAAGGAGACCCAGAAAATCTACCACCAAAATTTATTGTCGTTTCCTTCATAGTATTTAATTCAATTATCCTTATAAACCAATGATCATCGATAAAATCAGCAAAGCAGATCGTATTATCTCTAGGCTTAATAATAGTATAGGGATTTTCTACATGGGAAACATCAGCGATTTTTTTAACCTCATCACTATTAACATTATATGAATAGATTGCATGTTTAAGATTATCATCAGTATCAAAATAACCTTCAAGCCATACAATCATATTTTCCTCGTTATCTATCCTTGGTACTAAAGATGATCTTCCTGTTAATTGGGAAGCACTTCTTATTGTTTTAATCTGCTTATTCTGAATATTATATGCCTTAATAGTCCAGTCTCGATTTGTATTCTCGGTAGTCCAGTTTCCTTCCACCCAGAATACCCACCCGTTCCCAATGCGCGTGTCTTCAATCATTAATGAGTCCTGATTTAAATATATAATTTCATCTTTTTTAGTAAGAATATTAAAAAGATGTATTTGCCTTCTTTCTTCTCCTGATATGTCATAGTTTGCGAATACTACATGATCACCATAAATATCAGGCCAAGTTATAAAATTACTCGTGTTAAGCTCAATTATCTCCATATTTATATTTGAGTCGTTGTCTTCAGTCCACTCGATAATTTCATTTAAATCGGATTTTTTGTTATTAATGTTTGTGTTTTCTATTTCAACATTTTTTTTGTTGCAAGAAGGTAAAAATATTAAAACAAATACCAGAATGATTAACATACTGATTTTACTTTTAGTTTTATAGAGCATTTTAAATCCCTCTTTCAAGTACTGAAGATGGTAAAACAAAAGTTGTCCCATCTTCAGCTTAATCTTATTACCAAATAAAGTTAGCTACACCTCTGCTATCATGGTATCTTTTAAGTCCATTATACACATTATTAAACGGTTCTTCATGATAGCCTGCATATGGGTTAGCACTCTTATAAACATATTATATCATCATTATGTGAAGAAAGGTCAATCATTAGCACACATATATGCCCATCACAAAGACGAAATTCCTTGCTCAGAAAGATAATATATTTATAGAAAAAAGTACTTAACCATTGTGGTTAACCCTTTTTGTAGAATAGAAATTAACTGATAATCACTTTAAAGGGGAAATAGGATGATTATCTTTTTTTTGACAAATCGTACACAAGACGAATCAATGATATGAGGAATGTCCCTCCTAAAAGACAAAATGAGGTCAGGGTTGACAAATTGACATTTTGGTATTTCATAAATTTTTCAAAACTGGCCCATTACTCCACTAGGATAGCAAAGTAAAAATGTGCCCTTGTGCCATTCCGAGGCTTACCCCATTACTTAAAACTCCCGCCAGTATTATCCTGACGGGAGACATAGAGGGGAGAAAATTATTGATTTATATTGACTACATAACTATATTACATAGTGAATTTCCTTATGTTCTTTTTAAGTAAGCTCTATTTAAATAATGCAACAAATCCGTTTGTAAACCAAGGCCAATAGGTAACGAGAGCCAGAGGGATACATAGCACTAAAGTAAAAATAATTGCATATCTGGACAGCCTGTCAACTGAAATCTTCGAAATTGCAGAAGCGACGAAAAGGGTTGTTCCATAAGGCGGTGTAACATAGCCTATCGCAAGATTCATAACAATGATAACTCCAAACTGTAGCGGAGTGACGCCTACGCTTTGCACAACTGGCAGGAAGATCGGTGAAAGAATGATAATGGCTGGGATATTATCAATTAACATTCCTACGATCATTAAAAAGATATTAATAATTAATAAGATCATAATTGGATTGTCTGTTAGCGATAGGATCGACTCACTTACCTTTTGCGGCACTTTTTCAAGAGCTAGAAACTTTGCCATTGCGCCTGAAAAACCGATGATAAAGACGATAACTCCATTAAGAACTGCAGACTTATAAAATGCCTCTTTCAGCTTTTTTGCATTAAGCTCCTTATATACAAATAATCCTATAATGAGAGAATATACAACAGCAACTACTGCCGATTCTGTAGGCGTAAAAATTCCCGAATAGATTCCTCCAAGAATGATGATAGGAGCAAATAATGCCCAGATACCGTCCTTCAGAGTGGTTGCAATATTCTTGATTGTAGGTCTGGTATCGCTGCCTCTGTAGCCGAATTTTTTTGATATAATGTAACAGGACACCATCAACGCAAGACACATCCCGATGCCGGCAGGAATTCCGGCAAGAAAAAGATCTCCGATACTGATTCCCACAGTTACGCCATAAACAACAAACGGGATACTTGGAGGTATGATGACACCGATAGATCCTGCTGATGCAATCAGTGTTGCGCTGAATTCATCTCCATATTTTTTTCTCTTCATCTCAGGAAGCATCAAAGAACCTACCGCAGAAGTTGTAGCTGCCCCTGAGCCTGATATTGCGCCAAAGAATGTTGCAGTCATGACAGAAGCCATTCCCAGACCGCCGGTGATCCAACCTATAAATGCATCAGCAATATCTACCAGCCTCCTGGCAACACCTCCTGCACTCATCAGAATTCCCGCCAAAATGAAGAATGGGATCGCCAGCAATACGAAAGAATCGATCCCGGTAAAAGCATTTTGGGATACGATGCGCAAAGGTGTAGAAGAGTATGTTATAAAAGTGATAATGGTTGACGTAGCAATTGCATAACCTATTGGCAAGCCTATTGCAATCAATAGAAGCATAACGCCAAACATAATTAATATTTCCATTAGTTAGCCATCTCCCTTTCATGGTTTGATTTACCAAGCAATACCTTCACACTGTCTATTATCTTTACTATAAGACGAATGCCTACGACGGAGCTGCAAGCCGGAATCGACAGATATCCAAACCATACAGGAAATCTCATGGCTGGAGTAAGAACCTTCAAATCCATTTGTTTCATAACCACCTCAAATCCATAATAGGTGACAATCAAAGTAGTCGCCAGCCAAATTAACGATACTACGATATTAATTATCTCTTTCGTTTTCATAAAACCTCTTTTAGTCAAAGCTGCTGACAGTATTTCAACTTTTAGATGTTCTCCGTCTTTTAGCCCTGCACTGACGCCCATCCATGAAAACCAAACAAACAAATATCTCGCAAACTCTTCCGACCAAGACAATGAATTATTGAATACATAACGCATCACAACCTGAGTAAAAATTACAATGACCATTATTGCCAAAGAGATTATCAACGCGTAGTATTCTATTTGATCGAATTTTTTTCCTAATTTATTTATCAACTTAGTCACCTCCCAAGCAAGTTACAGTCATATAACTGGAACCGATGGAAACCAATGCAGGCTGATCATGCATACTGCATCGGAATTCCATCAATTGTAATAAAAGATAAATGAAAGTACTTGCAGTTCTATTTACAGTCCGGCTGCTTCAAACACATTAGCATCAATCGTTTCTCTGTAACTTTCAACGACTGGCTTAGTAGCCGTTATCATCTTCTGGGTAAATTCTGCTGAAGGTGTATCAATCTGCATGCCAGCATCTTTCATAATCTGCATAGCTTTCTCATCAACTTGTACTGCGATCTCTCTTTGTTCAATAGTCGTCCTTGCTGCAGCATCTATAACTACTTGCTGCAGATCATCGGGCAAACTATTAAAAAAGTCTTGATTGATAAATGTTACCATCTGCAAAGCAGTATGATTGGTTAATGTACAATATTTTGCTACTTCTTGGAAGTTACCGTCTTGAACATAGATAACAGATGTATCTACTCCGTCAATAGTTCCTTGCTGTAATGCTGTGTAAACTTCACTGAATGACATAGGAATGGGGTTGTCACCTAAAGCCTTGTGCGTGTTGATATTAAGTGTCGATTCTCCAACACGGCATTTAATTCCTTCAAAATCTTCCATAGATAGAATTGGTCTCTTGATATTGGAGATCACGCGGAATCCGCCATCAAAAAAGCTTAGTACCTTAACATTCATTGAATCAGTTTCTGCTGCCAGTATTTTACCGAGTTCACCATCAACTTTTTTTGCCCAGTCTTCTCTATCCTTGAAAACAAAAGGCAAATCGAAAATGTCCCAGTTAGGAAGATATGTAGTAAACAGTGTGGACATTGCCATTCCGCCCTCAAGATTACCCATTGTGACACTTTCTAGTATTTCTCTTTCACCACCCATTGCACCGGCTCCGAGTATATCTACAGCGATTCTACCATCACTGCCCTCTTCCACATACTTTTTGAAAAGTTGTACACCTTGTGCGCAAGCAGTAAATTCATTTTCAATATGAGCAAATCGGATTGTGTATTCTGGTGAGGTAGTGCCTTCAGAACTTGTTGATTCTTCTTGTTCACCTCCACAACCAGTCATCATGCCTAAACACAATGCTAAACACATCAAAATTACTAGATACTTCTTCATTATTATTTTCCTCCTCCAGTTTCTCAATATTTGGATAATTGGAATGATAACAGTTCACCAGACTATAACGAGCATTATTTCGTTATTTTCTTTAAACTGTCTCATTTTTCTTTCGCAATTTTTGTGCCATTAGCTTGTTCAACATTGCATCAATAAAAACCTAATCAACAACAAATACTTAATATACCGGTATACAGGGATTTTTTATTTAGTATGTTTGATCAAATTGCAAAATATAAAATCGAATTTTTAGACAATTCTTTATTGCTTTTCATTAAATTCGAGAAATTAATTGCCCATCAAAAGAAATTATTTTCTCATCAAACGGTGCGTCATTTGTGAACAGTTCTTTTTGTCTCAGAAAAAGACACAGTTTCCTATTATCACATTCCTAATATAACCATAAAAAAAGAAACACCGATAAAGCATTAAACTTTATCGGTGCA
This sequence comes from Clostridia bacterium, assembly GCA_022360735.1. Next base: position 633 of record JAKSCF010000699.1, on the reverse strand, counting down.
ACATCATATTAAACAATCCCAAATTCCCGTAATAACCTAACACAATCCTTATACCCCGAAAGATATAAATTATCACTCACACTAGATGCTAAGCAATATTCTTTATCGATGTAGTCTTTATACTAATTCTACTATATGAATTACTATCATGTATGATTTCATGGGTAACGCCCATAAAACTATTTCTTCATACGAGTAGGGAGATAAAACAGGGTCAAGCCTACCATATAGCAAACGCCCATCACAAAAAAGAACAAGTCTATTAGACTTGCTCTGGCTAAAAACTTAATTCTGACAGATAAGAGAAAACCTTATCTGTTTTTACTTTTGGTATCTTGATCTCTACTTTTTCATTTATAATGTCCATGGCATTTTATAATGCATAAATTACCATTTTCATCTAGTGCGTATATAAGTCTATGTTCTTGGTTAATTCGTCTACTCCAACAACCTTGAAATCCATATTTTAATGGTTCTGGTTGACCAATGCCATTATCTATACCGTTTCTTTGAATATCCTTTATTAAATCATTAATTTTTTTAATTATTTTTTTATCAATAGTTTGCCACTCGATATATTCTTCCCATGCATTTTTTGAAAAAAATATATTCATCTTGCCATTTCATCCAGTT
>JAKSCF010000620.1 GCA_022360735.1 Clostridia bacterium | reverse complement strand
TATACATTCATACTGCCTGTACCGCTCCAGCCATTGATTTTGTGCTGTGTTACTCTACGGCCTAGAGTTTGTACTTCTACTTTATTGAGTTCTACAGACGCTTCTATGTTTTTCAGATAAGCAATTTCTTTCACTTGTCCATCCACTGTAATAAAAGCTGTCCCTTCTCTGCCGCTTAATACGTTTTTTCCTTCCATGTATGCCATATTATTTCACCTCTACTGTAATATATATTTTTTCAATGCTGTCTGCAGGTTGAACTGCAGTATTCACAACTACTGAGTCAGAATCTACGCCCATTAATACTTCGACATCTGTTTTGGTATCAAAGTTCTTGATAGATCCTTTGTCTAGTAAACGTTGTAAGTATTTGATGATCTGATTTTTAAGTAAGTTTCTTCCATCATCATTGTTATTAACTTTTCCAATGAAGTAATCTTCACAAATTTTGATGATATCGTTGTTAATGGTATCCAGCACTCTTACCACTTGATTTTTTCTAAACATTTTTCCTTTTTCCGGTGTAAATGTGTGTAATGTATTGATGTCGTATTCAACTCTAGCCTTATTGTTGCTGCTCACGAAGACCATTTGACCTTCCTCAATAGCACTTTCAATCTCACTGTTAGAGTATTTGATGTCCACATCTACCGCACCGTCATAGCTGTCGTATGTTAAACTCTCGTCCGTATCTGCCGCTGCAGCAGCACCGGCTACCCAAGCCACTGCTTTTTCTCCGGCTAGAACGGCAGCGTCTGAAAGTACGACACCATTTTTTACGGATATAATGCCTTCGTAATCTGCTGTGCTGTAGTCGTTCATGACGCATATGACTTTTTTACCTTCTTGGTCTCTTAGTCTTTCTACCCATTCTTTAAATGCTGATTTAATGGCTGAATCCGTCACATCATAAAGGGCACATACATTCCACTCATAGGCTTCTAATGCCAATCTGAATGCAGAGTATTCAGATGCCGTGATGCCGGCACTGCTGCCACCAGTTAAGGTCTTTCCTGCGTTAGCAGCCAACACGCCTGTTCCAGAGAATACTACATAGTCATTGTCCTGTAAGTCTTCTGTATTTGCTGCAAATTCTTGTTCGTCTACCATTTGATTTTTGAAATATGTTTTTACATCAAAAGCTGCTCCATTGACTTCTATAACCACTTGAATATCATTACCTGTTTCTCCGGTGTATTTTGCTGTTGCAGTCAAATTACCTAGTATTCCGGAAGCGTTAGCACCGGATGCAGGGTTTAAACGATATGCCAGCACTTTTTCAGCTCTTTTGAGTGCCTCATTTAGTGGTAAAATATTTTCAATCACATCTCCAAAGATTGAAGTTGTGTTCATATCTCCAGTAATCTCTATAACTTGTTGCTCAGACCCCCATGCCAAATCTAGGGGTAGTGTTACAATCCCTCTTTTGCTCACATCCGGCTGGATACTTGTTTGTTCAAAGTTGACATATACTCCTGGTCTAATTTTATTTTCTCCTGTCCATGTTCCTCCCATGTTACTTCACCTTCCTTTTTAGTTCTTTGGATACAATGCTTTGAATTTCTTCATCTCTAAATGTTGCTTGTGCATCACTCAATAGGGATTTTAGTAAATCTTGATCTTGTGTCCATTTCCGATAATTTTTTAGTGCAGTTGCTTTTGTGTACTCTAGCTGGCTTTTCTTTTTTGCCATTATAATCACTCCTTTAGTTTTGAATTGCTTTGGATGTCTTGTATTATTGCAGCTGGTGTAATTGCCTTAAATAATAAGGTTTTTACTGTAAATTCATAATGTAATACGCCCTCAATAATTTGGCTTTTTACATTTAGAACTTTATGTTTTTCACCATCTATCTCTAAGTACTCCAAAGCCTCATTTAATAACATTGCAATATCCCAGTATTGCTCATTTTTATTTGTGTCATCCAGCTTACATGTTAAGTCGAATATGACTTCTAGCTGTCTGCGATTGGAAAGCTCTTTTTTAAAGGTACTGCTTTTTACACCAATAAAAAAAGCAGGTGCTTCCTGCAGTGTTTCTTCTTTGTAGATGTTGTAAGTTGGATATAGGTTGTTCAGCTTGGTTTCAATACTGCTGATGTATTGGTTAATCATTTGTCACCTCCTTTCGATTCAAAGAACAGGTTACAGGGTACAGGGGACAGTTTTTAGAAACCGTCCCTTCGGATTTATGATTTATAACTTTCACTTAAACCCATTTAATCCCTTGAATTTTAATATGAACTTACAACACGCCATATACTTTCAACTGCATCAAATACTAAATGATGATATCCGTCATTAATACTACTATCATTAACATTTCTAAAAGAAATTTGACGATGCTCATCATTTACTTTAATATAAAGGCTTTGACCATGATAATATCCATTATTTATTGTAAAATCAATATCACTTGCATTTCTTTTACTAATAAACATAAATAAGCAGTTTGGGTCTTCTTCGTCATCATTCCACTGTAAACTAACACTTTTATTATTAGTAAATGTCATTATTTTGCTATCCACATAAGTTTTAACAGCCTTTTCTGTGGGTATTGACGAGTCACTATTTCCGGACAATGTAGCATCGGTATCTTTGTGTGCACCATCTAATTTATCAGCATCTAGTCCACTACCTGATCCATCATTTCCTGTATGCCAAACTTTATTTCCTTCAATATTAATAGCAATAGGAT
>JAKSCF010000723.1 GCA_022360735.1 Clostridia bacterium | reverse complement strand
ATTTGAAAATCGAGCAAATATAATATATCAAAACTGAATAAATGGGGTGTTTATTTGCTTGAACAAAATAATTTAAAAAACCGTGTCAGTATTTACATAAAATCCTTAATTGCCGGATTAGCAGTTTGTTTAATACTGATGTTTCTTTTAAGCTTGATAATGAGATTTACACCGATGACAGAAAAATGGATTGGGTACTATAGTTTAGGGATTGTTGCATTTTCGTGTATGTTCACAGGTATTACGGCAGGATATTACAAAAGGAAAATGGGACTTTTAAATGGGTTGATTCATTCTATTGTATTACTTTTTGTTTTATTTGTTATTTATTATTTTGCTGTAGAGAATATTGCTTTTAAAAATATGCTGCATATACGACATTTGATTTGTTTGGCTTGTGGCGCGTTAGGTGGAATGATTGGTGTCAATGCCAAATGAAAATGGAATATGAATATTGTCTTTTGTTTGATATAATAATCATGTATTTGGAAAATACGTGATTTTTTTTAGCTATCATTTTGAAGTGGAATCATCCAATCCCAATTGGGAAATGTTTTTAAACATTAATACACGTGAGGACTTACAACAAGCTGAAAAGATTACAAAACAGAGTTATTATCTTTTGACAAAGTGAGTGAATGTGTTATAATTTACCTGAAGATATTAAGAAATAAGGAGGCAGCACCGTGAAACATATTAAAACCATATCAAAAGCATCTTTAAATGAAAACATATGCGGAAAAGGTTGCGGGGAATGCCAGACATCATGTCAGTCTGCATGCAAGACTTCTTGCACAGTAGCCAATCAAAAATGTGAAAATAACGAAAAATAACGTTATAAAAGCTTTTTGGTATTAAGATGAAAATCTTAATTACATCATGCTGAAAAGTCTAATCTAACAAGATTTTCAGTAGTCAAACAGCAATTATTGCTGTTTTTTTATTGCACAGCTAAAAAAGAAGTCTGCCGAATTCAAAGGAAGACTTCTTTATTATTGTAATAAAGCCTTAAATTATATACAATAGATATGGTTGTTGATATTATATGAACTCAAACTCACAATTTGAGGTTGCTGAGTGACCTTATAAATATTGTAATCAAAGGATTTAACGAAAGCTTCACGCATTAGGAGTGAATAATAATGGTCAATATGTAATAATACTCTTGCATTATGATTTACGTTGAGAGATACTAGGTATAAAATTTTCATTACGAAATAAACAAAGGGTGAATATTTAGGGAATACTAGAGTAAAACGGTCGGTGCCCTAAACCTCT
>JAKSCF010000368.1 GCA_022360735.1 Clostridia bacterium | reverse complement strand
TAATAGATTGTATAATCCGTTCAGTGACAGTGATAGCAGCAAAAAATAGAACAATACCTACAAAAAAGGCGGCAAGCGGTTCTACTTTACCGTGCCCATAAGGATGATTTTTATCAATTGGCTTTTTAGCAATTTTAATACTGATATAAACAGCGACGGTTGCTACAACATCTGAGGTAGAATGTAATGCATCAGCTATCATAGCTTTACTATTTCCTAAAATTCCTGTTATAAATTTTAAAATACTGAGTAGGATATTACCTATTAGACAAAAAAGCGTAATAATTTCACCACGCCTATAATTTATTGATTGATTCACAAAAAACGCCTCCAAAAATATGTTTAAACCACGGTTAGTATATTATGTGTTGTTTTAAAATGTCAATACAAAATTAAATTTTTTACTAAAAAATTGTCCCTATAAAATACAAAAAAATGACAAAAATTTCAAAATAGATTGATTTCAATTAATATTATATATAAAATAGAAATTGATTGGTAAATATTTAAAGATATAGATGATATAGATAAGATTGGAGAGATCAAATTGAAATTTTGTTTACAGGATCTTTCTCAAGATCTGGGGGGAAATCCTTTAGAATTTGAGGGAGTTTTTGACGTAGTAAGAATTGTAGATCCTGTTAAAAAAGTAGTATTACAACATAAAAAGAACAATTTTTGCGAAATCATTTTAGAACATCAGCAGGCAGAAGAAAATCATCAGCAGATATATGAAAGTGATATTACCACAAAAGCATATAAAATGAATGATATGTTTTTTAAGATCAAGAAAGTAAAAGAAAGAGCATATATGATTATGGCAATTCCAATTAGACTTGAAGGTCGTGTGATGGTAATTGAATTGACAAAAAACATATCTGAAAACATGATATCGGATTTAGAAAATTATACTTTTGGCTTAAATGAGCTCATGTCTATTACCAATGCTGTCGCAATTAAAGACAGCTTAACAGAAGTGTATAATAGACGATACATCAATAAGAAATTGCCCCGAGAAATTGCTTTTAGCACCACAGCCAATAATTCCGTATCCATTATATTAACAGATATTGATCATTTTAAAAACATCAATGATAGTCACGGACATATTGTAGGGGATAAAGTATTGGTTCAATTTGTTGAAATTATAGAAAGCTGTTTAAAAAGAAAAAACGATTGGGTAGCACGATTTGGAGGCGAAGAATTTTTAATATGCCTTCCCAATACTGAAAATAAAGAGGCCCAAATGATAGCCGAAAAAATACGAAAGAAAGTAGAAGAAGCCCAATTTGATTATGAAGGTAATACCTTTAAGGTAACAGCCAGCTTTGGCATTCACTCCATTACTCAATACATAGATTTTATGTCTGCAATTGATATGGCGGATAAAAAACTGTATAAAGCCAAAGAATCAGGAAGAAATAAAGTGGAGGTTTAAAATTTTAATTCATTAAGTTATTGACAGCTAAAAGGTTATTTGTTATGGTAAAATTAAAGTAAAGCATCACATGACTGGCGGATGAGTGGAGATAACCACGTGGAGTGTGATGAATATGAAAGCCGACCGCCTGGGCATACTAAGTCCGGGTGGTTTTTTATTACAAGAAATATGAAATCTACCTTAAGCGGAAGATTTCTTTTTATTTTCCTAATTTATTTTCCCGGACAGTGTAAACAGTATGATAGGGAGGTTTAAAAACATGAGAAGTCAATGGAAAGGATTCAAAACAGGTTCTTGGGCAACAAAAATAGACGTAAGAGATTTCATTCAATCCAACTACATACCCTATGAAGGAGACGCAGGATTTCTGGAAGGTCCTACGGAAAGAACAAAAAAAGTTTTTGACGAATTTCAAACATTGCATAAGGAAGAGTTAAAAAAAGGCGTATTAGATGTGGACACCAAAAGAGTATCGGGTATTGATCATTTTAAAGCCGGATATATCGATAAGGAAAACGAAGTCATCGTAGGGTTTCAAACAGACAAACCTTTGAAAAGAATGATTAACCCTTACGGAGGTATCCGAATGGTACAAAGCTCTTTAGAAGCATTTGGACACCCTATGGACCGGTCGCTGGAAGAAATTTTTACCGAATATAGAAAAACACATAACCAAGGTGTTTTTGATGCCTATACCGAAGAAATAAAAACAGCAAGAAGTGTAGGGTTAATTACAGGGCTTCCGGATGCTTATGGAAGAGGAAGAATTATCGGAGATTACAGGCGGATTGCATTATATGGGTTGGATATCCTGATCCAAAATAAGAGAGATGATTTAAAACATTTAAATGTAACATTTGATGAAGAAAACATCAGAGCAAGGGAAGAGATCGCAGAACAAATACGTGCTCTGGATAAAATAAGAAGAATGGCAAAGGAATATGGTTATGATTTATCTCACCCAGCTTCTAATGCTAAGGAAGCGGTTCAATGGGTATACTTTGGATATTTGGCTGGTGTTAAGGAAAGCAATGGTGCGGCCATGTCTTTGGGAAGAGCCAGCACATTTATTGATATTTATATAGAAAGAGATTTAAAAGAAGGTATTATAACTGAAAAAGAAGCACAGGAAATTATTGATCAATTTGTGGTTAAGCTTAGAATGATCAGACATTTGAGAACACCGGAATATAATGAACTCTTTGCAGGTGATCCAAACTGGGTGACTCCACTCTGGAGTGAGCGAAAACAGCTGTGTGGATTTGGCAACCATCCGTTCTATCAGGACGCGGAAAGCCAAGCGTTTCTGGTGCGTCAGGGCGACCGTGTTGTAGGACGCGTAGTTGACGGCCACGCCGCGGGCAGAAGTCTCGGCCTGGTAGTACGGCTGCCGCTCAGAGAGTTGCTTGCCATAGTCCCAAGCCGCCGCCAGCGCGGCGGCGTCGGCCGTGCGCTGCATCTCCTCTTTGC
>JAKSCF010000349.1 GCA_022360735.1 Clostridia bacterium | reverse complement strand
TTGGATCCAAATTTTCAATATTATCGAGGATTGTGCTGCAATTCACTGATAATATAACATGACTTTCTTTCTCTTCAATAATATTAGTCTCCTGCCATTCTACCGGTTTGGGTTTTCCTTCCGGTACCGGATCTGTAGAGTATTGATCTTTTTCTATATCACGATTTTCCGATTCATCCGGTAGGTTTAGCTCAACAGCTTTCTCTGTACTGCTTTGACTGTTTACTTCCTTATCGGTTGGCTGTTCTTCATTGTTATTATCAACTGTCATTTGTACATTGTTACTAGATAATTTTTCTTGTTGAACCGGATCATTTCCACTGGCAAAAAAAGATACCACTAATAGCAAAGCAATGATAACCATTATATTAATCTTCTTATTTTTCATAGGACACCTACTTAATATCCGTCATATCATAAAGTGTATTTTTACCCTTTAGAAACCGATCATAAGCTACCAAGGCATACATAGCCTGCTCTGTTGCCATTTGGTTAGGGCCCATGTTCTTGGCATGCTCAAAGCCGCCTTTCTCAGCGTGGAATTCTAAAAGAGCAGATATTGGGTCATTACCTTTTTTCACAAATCTTTCATCTGTTTTTGGATCAATACCTAAAGCTGTCAGTGCAACAATGACTTGAGAAATGCTCTCACTGTTTGAATTTGTATCCCACGACGAGGCAAAACTTCCATCGGATTTTTGTGTTTTAGATAAGAATTCTAACGCCTTTGAAATGGATTCTTTCACATGGTCTTGTTCTTGATATTTTGATAGGGCTTGAAGTGCCATACCTGTTATATCTGCATCAGCAGGTAATTCAGACGTCAATGACCATCCTCCGCCTTCCAACTCTCTTTCTAAAATATAATCAATGAGCAGTTCTCGAGTGGTCTGAGTTGAAACAGTTTTATCTATGGGAATCTCATAATCTCTTGTATCCAAAGCAATTAACGCCCATATAGGGCCATTTAGACCTTGCTTAATTAGGGTATTGAAATCTGCAAGCGGCAATGTTAAATCATACCCATATACGTCTTTAGCACTTTTGCCCATACTTGAGAGGGCTAGAATTACTCTGTCGTATTCTGTGTACTTAATTCTATGCAGCTTTCCGTCTTTTTCTTCTAGAGTATTTTTTAGGTTATTTAAATAGCTTTCTTTAAAGTCATCTGGAACATCTAGGTGCGAACGGAGTAATGATAACACTGCCCATTCGCCACCTATGCTTGATACCGTTGGGTTATCCACCACATTGATTAAATACCGGCCTGTATCATCTATACATTTAGAGACTTCTGTATCTTTTTCTTTGACTTTTGTCAGTTCTTTTTTTTCTTTATCCAAACATCTTACAGCAACCACTACAGCCATTTCTCTTGTGGCGTCTTTTTTTGGATTAAAGTACCCTTCTGAACCCGTCATGATACCGCTTGCATATATATTTTCAATATCCTTTTTAGCCCATGACGACACACCTTTGATATCCTTAATATCAGCATTGTTATTTGAGTTAAGTTGGATTATTCTTGACAGCATAACTGCCATTTCTTCACGCGTAATCGTCTTGTTTGGGTTAAATTCTCCTCCATCACCTTGTACGATACCATATTGATAACACGCATTAATATAAGGGTAAAACCAGTCAGTATGATTCACATCTGAGAAATGGATGGTATTGTCGGTATGGATATCAAGCTGAAGTATTCCTACAATCATCTTTGTGAACTCAGCCCTTGTAATCTTACCTTTAGGATTAAACTTTCCATTGCTGCCTTGAACAATTTTTAAATGGTATGCTTTTTTAATGCTATCCATGGCCCAATTGGAAATCTCATCAGAATCAGAAAAATCAAGCTTGATATCAAATGCAAAACTACCGGCCGGCAATAGTACCATGATGCAAACCAATAAAAGTGATATCCATCTAATCTTCATAAAATCCTCCTTCAATAAAATATTATATTGCATAAACTGCTTATTAAAATTTACCCTACCTTTTTCTTGTGCTGTTTGTATGTATTTGTCCAGAATTGGAGTTAAAAAAAAGTATCACAAAATAAAAGGCATTACAAAAAAACAATCCGTTTTTTTGTAATGCCTTTGGTTTTCCAATCAGCACTATAATTTTATTGATTTTGTTATTTTTTCTACCCTTAATGGAATGCCATCCTGCACAATGATCTTGATCTCACCATATTCTAGGTTTCTTAGGAGCAATATAAGTTTTTTTTTTTTTTTTCTCAATAATAATTTCTCCATAGATTTATCCATCGTCATTCCCCCAACAAAAAAACACCTGCCTAAAGGGCAGAGGTTTAAATTAAAGCCAATATAAAATAATAGTATCCTGCAATAAACAGGACATTAAACCAACGAAATAATATATTACTACAACTCTTCTGTCCCAAAAGTCCATTATAGATATAGGCAGGTCTCCTGACTTATGGGTCAAACTTAATTTTACCTTCCCGCAGTACATGCAGTGGTTAAACAAAATCTCGTCACCAATTACAGTAGAGGCAGCTGTGCAGGATTTTCACCTGCTTCCCTATTAATAGCTAAGCTAACCATATATCTCTATATTTAATTCTTCCAGTTATTATCATATAACTTAAAAATTAGAATGTCAAGAGTATTAATCTACTTATGTCCTTCTTCAGGGACAATGCAAATAAATTCAAGGGCATCATCACCTGTATTTATGAACTGATGCAAAGCATTGGACGGTACATAGGCATATGATCCTTCCTCTATCCTATAATCTACGCCATCAATATGAACCTTTCCTTTTCCTTTAACCACATAATTTATATGCGGCCAATCATGTGTATGTCTTGGGCTGAATCCGTCTTTACCCAGTTCGATCATACGCATAACATGTCCTTCCCATCCTTCTTGTGGAGAGACTAAAACTTTCATTGCCGCATTCCGTACTTCAGCCCCCTGAAATACGTTGCTTTGCAATTTTGACTTATGTGATACAACCATTTTTTTCACCTCTTCTAATATGTAATTGGCTTGTCCCATGATGTAATATCTATAAATAGTGCTTGTTTCTTAATTAATATTTTATCTAATCTAGAAGCATTTCACAATTATAAAAAGTAAAAATTAAGCACCTGATAAAATCAAGTGCTTTTACAACATTTAATAATTTATTGAGTATTTAACATTTTGGAAAGTTCAACAGAAATATCTTTAATATTTAGTTTTGATGGATCCATAAAATATTGTAGAAAAATGCCATCAATTACAGCTATTATAATAGCTGCTTTTACATCCAGCTGTGCTTCCGTCAAATCATTATTCATTTCCATAATGACTTCTTTGACGTCGGAACGCCATTTTTCATACTGTAGCTTTAATTTTTCTTTAATACACGCATTACCTATTATAGCTTCATGGACAAAGTTAAAATTAATTTTCATTAGATAATCATGTGTTAGCAATTCATTATAAAGGTACTCTATTCTTTGCTCGCTAATTCCTATTTGATTCAATTCACTCATTTGCTTAATTAAACTTACTAATGTTTCAAACCCCATATCAAATATGTCATATAGCAGGCCCTCTTTTGAAGGGTAGTAATAAAATAACGTCCCTTTACTTATTCCAATATCTTGTGCGATATCTTTTAAAGTCGTTTTATGAAAACCTCTTTTAGTAAAAAGTTTAATTGCACTTTCTAAAATGATTCCTTTCTTGTTTACCAAAACTAATCCTCCTCGAATTGTTAAATCCTACTAAAATATATTATACTTCCAGTATCTACTACAGTCAAATTAACCAGCTCTTTGATAATATTTTCTTAGTTAACTTTCAACGAGGAGAATTTGAAAATTATACGATTAGCAGTAACGCCAGCATACTTATTGAGGGAGAATTAATCTCCCCCAGAAACATTAAATCTAAAATTTTCAGAATATTAACCACCAATCATTTTTGGAAACAACTCTACATAATCACCATCGATTAATGATTTATTGATTAAAGTATTGTTCATCTTATAAACTTTTTTATTAATTTTCAAAAGCAAAATATATCTTGAAGATATACCAAGATTTTCGATTAGCTCTCCAACATTTATGCCGCAAGAATAAATTAATGTTAAATTACTTTGCTCAATTTTTTTATTTTGAGAGCATCTATGGAGGGGCTCATGAAGAAACACTTGAATTTCCATTTATACATCTCCTTCTTTTAATGA
>JAKSCF010000722.1 GCA_022360735.1 Clostridia bacterium | reverse complement strand
TTCCTACTGAGACAAAACCGAGTTGCTTTTGATTATCTGGGTCATAAATAGGTGTAAAAGCCCTTAAAGATTTACCCAGGGTCCCTTGAGCTTGTGAAATATATGTCTCACCATTATTAACGACTCTATCAAAATCACCCCCTACAAATCTTTCTCCTACCCTTTCAGGATTAGGGTGTGCATACCTAATGCCATCCATATCCGCAACCACTATAAATTCTATGTTTTCAACAGAACTTAGCAATACATTAACATAGCTTTGTATCTCCTTGTCGGGGTCATTCTTGGATAAATCTTCTTTAATATTCGCTGATTTAGCAGTTAATCGAGCCACATTCATGACGTTGACTTCAACTTTATTTTGAACATTTTTTGATGTCCATGGAATTATAAAAGACATAATTATGGATATCGAAATAAAAACTACGCCCATTACCAAAATTGTGATTTTAGTTTGTAATCGCCATGTTTTTTTAATGTATTTTTTCATCCTTTTGACCTCTTTTATCCAATCTATTCTCTTTATTATTGTTCACTTTTCTTTAATATTCATTATTTCTAAATATATCATATTTTTTAAGTAGATAAAAATGTATTCCATAGTAAACAGCCTGTTTTGCACTCACAAAATCAGGCTGTCCTTTTTAAAATTATTATAATTATTAGTATTTAGAAAAGAGTACACATCAATTCGATAACAGCGAATCTATTGTAATGATATATGCAAATATTCTGCTCGCTTAATCATATCATACTTAATATTGCAGTAGCAAGAATAAGCATAAACGCTCCTCCAATACGTGATGAAATTTGCGCAAAAGGCATTAATTCCATTCTCTTGGATGCAGATAAAACGGCCACATCTCCTGTTCCTCCCATATTAGCCATACATAAGCCGGCTGTAATGGCAGACTCGATGGGATAAAAGCCAAATATTCTTCCTACAACTGCAGAACCAACAATTGCACCAATTACTGTAACTGTAACTAATAAGAGGTATTGTAAAGTAAGTGAAGCAATAACCTGAGGTAAATCTGTATATGCTACTCCTATTCCTACCAGTAAAGTAGGTGTTAGATTAATCATAATAAATTTAAACCATTGAAAAGCACCTACTTCATATTTTCTTGGTACAACCCCTAACATTTTAAAGATAGCAACCGAGATGATCATTAATGCATAAGAATGTATAGGGATATATTGACCTAATATTTTACCCCAAACAAAAAATGCTGTAGAGATTAATAACCCAATTCCCATTAGTTTTATATCAACCGGCACTTTTTCTGTTTCATTTTCATTATTGTCTTCTTGTGATTTTTTCGCTCCCCTTAATAATTGTCCATTTCCGGTAAGTACAGGTCTATTTTTGCCTAACTTGTCCAACAAGCCTGCTGCAACGATGGATAAACAGTTTCCTAATGCAAGGGCAGGTATCATAACCGACAACATTTCTGTGACATCTTTATTTAAAGCTTCACCAAATATTTTGGATAGTGGGACAGCTCCGGCTCCCATTCCACCGCCCATAATAGGCACTCCTATATATAAAACAGCATTTAATCCGCCAAAGCCAATAAGTGATCCAACTAAACCAACTAAACTTAATGCAACGATTACACCACCTAATATTGCAGGTAAATACCTTATGGAAGCCTTGATTAATAACCTTCTATCCATTCCCAAAATACTACCACATATTAGTGCTGCAATATAAAAGTTTAAAAATGCTCCGCCTTTCATGAATTCTGTCATTATTTCACCTGAAGTTTGAGGTAGTACCCCATAGGTTATTAGAGCTGCAGATCCAAAAATAATGACGATAGGCCCTCCACCTAGATAGTCCTTAATAATGGGTGTACGATTTCCTATCTCATTAAATATTGCTCCTAGTACCATCATAATAGGAAATGCCCCAACCATGCCTTTTGGAAGTGCACCAAGGTAAGTAGCTCCCAAAACTACAATTGTAATGAGTCCAAATACAGGTAAGGAGATTCCCTGAATCCGATATCCTTTCTCCTGACCTAAATCATTTGCCAATACTTCACTCATAAATTGTCCTCCATTTCTCAATTTAAATTATTCAAATGAATTTATATTCATTGGAATTCAATTAAAATGATTTCGCAACACCTGTTTTTACTGCCGCTTCAATAACTGCTTCAGCAACCTTCGCCGCAACTTTTTCGTTTAATGCATTTGGGATTACATAATCTTCCTTTAATTCATCTCCGCCTACTATTTCTGCTATGGCATAGGCCGCAGCAATCTTCATTTCATCATTGATATCTGTAGCCCTAGCATCTAGCGCTCCTCTAAAAATTCCGGGAAAAGCTAGTACATTGTTAACTTGATTTGGAAAATCTGAACGACCGGTTCCTACGACTCTCGCACCAGCCGCTTTAGCATCTTCCGGGTGTATTTCAGCTATAGGATTAGACATAGCGAATATAATTGCATCCTTGTTCATTGATTCAACCATCTCTTTTGTAACAACATTAGGTGCTGATACACCAATAAACACATCACTTCCAACCATAACATCCTTTAAGCTGCCTTTTTTGGCTTCTTTATTAGTTATCTGTGCGATTAATTCCTTTTCAGCGTTCAATCCGCTTCTTCCTTTATAAATTGCGCCCGTTCGATCACACAATACAACGTTTTTTAATCCCATCTTCATTAATAATTTTGTAATGGCTATACCGGCTGATCCTGCACCATTTATGACTACCGATAAATCTTCCAGCTTCTTTCCTACAATTTTCAATGCATTAATCATACCTGCAAGGGTGACTACGGCAGTACCATGCTGATCATCATGGAAAACAGGTATATCCAATACTTCTTTTAACTTTCTTTCGATCTCAAAGCATCTTGGTGCAGAAATATCTTCTAAATTAATGCCGCCAAAAGTAGGCGCTAAATATTTTACAGTATTGACAATCTCGTCAACATCTTTTGTATCAATACAAATTGGAAATGCATCTACATTTGCAAAAGCCTTAAATAAAATAGCCTTACCTTCCATAACAGGCAGGCCTGCTTCCGGACCTATATCTCCAAGACCTAAAACTGCTGAACCATCTGTAACTACAGCAACCAAATTCCCTTTAGCCGTGTATTTATAAACATCGTCAATGTTCTCATTGATCTTCCTGCAAGGTTCTGCTACACCAGGTGTATACGCCGTACTTAAATCATCTTTGCTTTTTAATTCTACTTTTGATGTGATTTCAATTTTCCCTCGGTTATCTTCATGCATCACTAAAGCTTTTTCTGAGTAATTCATTGTTATTTCACCCTTTCAATCATTTGGATATATGTCATTATAATTTGTCTTCAAAAAATAAAAAATATTTAGAAATTATTCTAAATATTTAAATAAATAAAAATATTTTTGTTATATTTTTAACATTTTATCAAAAGCATTAATTTATTACACTATTCTCCTAATCTCCCGTCATTATAGTGCTTTCTGCAAAGTGATATGTACAGTTCATTGCCGCCAACTTGTATCTGCTGACCGGTTTTAATAATTTTTCCGTCTACTATTCTTGCTACCATAGTCGCTTTCTTGCCACACCAGCAAATGGTTTTGATTTCTTCTATCTTATCTGCATAAACCAATAGATAATATGACCCCTCAAACAATTCATTTCTAAAATCATTTTTAAGACCGTAGCATAGTACCGGAACATTACAACTATCAACAATCTCAGCAAATTCTTCTATATGATGCTTTTTAAGAAATTGGCTTTCATCTACAATGACACAGTCTATTGATCTTTCCCTGTTTTTCTTTAAAAACAATTGTAGAATATTGGTATCATCATAAACACTTTCAGCTTCACATGACAATCCTACTCTCGAAGTTACTTGCCCGGCACCATATCTATCATCCAGTGCTGATGTCAGAACCAAAACATTTTTGCCTCGCTCTTTGTAATTATAAGCGACTTTTATAACCTCTATTGACTTGCCTGCATTCATGGTGCTATATCTGTAATACAACTGCGCCATATGTATCCAACCTCTCTATAAGTCGTATAATATTCAGGAGATATACCACTTATTCAACCATCATTTCTAATATAACATATCATCATCACTAATATATTCGACACATTTAGCCATTCTCCTTTAATTGAACCAAATATTTATTTCCCTTTCTGCGCTCTCAATTGAATCCGAACCATGAACAATATTTTCTGTTATTGAAATAGCATAACACCCCCTAATACTACCGCTATCCGCCTTTAATGGGTTAGTAGCCCCATTGATCATTCGAACTGATTCCACCGCTTGGTCTCCTGAAACAATCATCACCACGACTTTACCGCTCATCATGAATTGAATTAAGCCTTTATAAAAAGGCTTTCCAGTATGCTCATGGTAATGTTTTTCAAGAATATCCTCATCTGGATTGACCATTTTTAATTCAGATATCATCAGCCCCTTTTTTTCATACCGTGAAATAATCTCACCAATTAATCCTTTTCGAACACCATCAGGTTTAACAATTGCCAAAGTTCTCTCCATAATAACCTCCAGTTTTATATCATATAAGTTTCAACTTAATATAACGATAGCCAAAGCATTCGTATAAATTATTAAATAAATTGACATTAATTTAAAATCACTATACTCTTTTTTGGCAAAAAAATCTTTGTATATCACATCAAAAATTATGAAAAAATAATAAATATAAATAATCACACATATACTATAGTAATTGATTCTACTTTTCGTAGATTTTTAATCTACATACTATTGACTTCGTCAATTCACAGAGTTAGAATTATGTTACGTAGTATTAAAAACTACATCAGGAGGCTTTAAAAATGAAATCAATTATTCGTGAACCCATTAATTCAATTTCTCATCTTGTGGGATGCATATTGTCGATTTTCGGCTTTGGGTATATTATGAACGTGTCTGTTTCATCCGGCAATTTGGTTAAGATCATTGCATCAGTCATATTTTGCCTTGGACTTATGGGGTTGTATGCAGCATCCACTATTTACCACTGGAGTACACTGCCCAAAAAAGCTTTAACGACACTTAGAAAAATAGATCATATTATGATTTACTTTCTTATTGCTGCTACCTATACACCTATCTGTCTTATTCCCTTAAAAGGTAAAGTAGGTTATACCCTGCTCACCATTATTTGGGTGTTATCCATTACGGGAATGGTTATCAAAGTTTTTTGGCTTAACGCACCAAGATTATTATACACGTCTTTTTATGTATTATTAGGATGGGCAGTTATTTTTGCTATTCGGCCATTAATACATAATTGGGTTATTCCCGGCGTTTCACTTATCGCTTTGGGCGGTGTTTCATATACGGTTGGGGCTATTATCTACGCTCTTAAACCAAAGTTTTTACAGCTTTGGAAATTTGGCCACCACGAAATATTTCATATATTCATCTTAATAGGCAGCATCCTTCATTATGTGGCCATCTATAAATATATTATAAAATAATTAATGATTTTTTTGTTTGAATTTTTGAAGCGCATCTGCCAGAGCCGTATTTAATGGCTCTTCTTTCTTATTTTGTTGTTTTAAATATCTTGAAACATCCTTTTTAGAGAGTTGATTTTTCTCTTTCTTCTTTCTTTCATTAAAAGCAGATAATTTTTCTCTATGCCCGCAAACGCAGGCAAATATTTGACTTTCCCCTTCACCACGCAGCTCCAGTTTCTTATGGCAATTAGGACACCTTGCATTGGTAATCTTTGCGATCATCTTGCGATATCCACACGCTCTATCTTGGCAAACCAGCATTTTTCCTGTCTTACTATTGACTTCAAGCATGTACTTGCCACACTCCGGACATTTATTTTTTGTCATATTATCATGCTTAAATTTCTCTTCACTATTCTTTATTTGTGAAACCACTTCTTTGGCATATTGTTTCATATCATTAATAAATAAATTTTTATCTAGATTTCCTTTTGATATACCGGAAAGTTTTTGCTCCCATTGTGCTGTTAAAACCGGAGATTTTAAGTCCTCCGGAACTAAGTTAAGAAGCTGTTTTCCTTTTGAAGTTATATAAATATCTTTGCCTTTCTTTTCAATTAAAAAGCTGTTAAATAATTTTTCTAATATGTCTGCACGAGTAGCTACAGTTCCCAATCCCCCGGTTTCGCCCAGCGTCTTACTCCATTTTTTATTCTCCGAATCCAAATATTTAATCGGATTTTCCATAGCAGAAAGCAAAGTGCCTTCATTAAATGGTGCAGGGGGAGTCGTCATACCATCTGTCTTAATAAATTGAGTAATCCTTATTGTCTCACCCTTATTAATATCCCCTATCTTTTGGAATTCGTCGCCATCATCGTCATAACCATAAATCACTTTCCATCCTTCTTTTAACACTTTTCTGCCTTTAGAAGAAAACGGTTCATCGCCTACAGAGCATTTAATAGATATTTGTTCGCTTTCAAAAGGCGGGTACAATACTGCTAAGAATCTTTTAATAACCAAATCATATATCTTTCTTTCTTTATCGGATAAGTCTTCAAGATAAACCCTTTGCTCCGTAGGAATAATAGCGTGATGGTCGGATACCTTAGTGTTATCAACAAAGGATTTATTTGCAACAATTTTTCCTTTCAACAGGGTATGAGTAAATTGAGAATAAGGTCCTACACCACATGCTTTTATTCTATCTTTTAATGTCTCGACGATATCTGAGCTAATGTATCTTGAATCCGTTCTAGGGTAAGTCAATATTTTATGGCTTTCATACAAACGCTGCATGATAGACAGCGTTTCCTTCGGCGAAAAATCATATATCTTATTGGCATCTCTTTGTAGTTCGGTAAGATCATACAGCTTGGATGCATAAGCTTTTTTATGGGTTTTTGTAATCTCTTGAACAACTGCATCTTTGTTTTGAATGGATGACAATATTCTGTCACATTTTTCTTCATCAAAAGTCTTATGGTCTTTGGTCTTACTGTCATGCCATGTTAATTTCAAATCTTTAGCAAGCGCCGTTATACCATAATACTTTTTTGACTTGAAGTTTTTAATCTCTTCTTCTCTTTTTTGCACCATGGCAAGGGTAGGTGTCTGCACTCGACCACAAGAAAGTTGTGCATTATATTTACATGTTAGTGCGCGAGTAGCATTTATACCTACTACCCAATCCGCTTCTGCTCTGGCTACTGCCGAAGCATACAGGTTTTCATAATCTTTACCGTTTTTCAGACGACTAAAGCCCTCTTTGATAGCTTTATCCGTTACAGAAGAAATCCATAAACGCTTAATGGGCTTTTTTATATGCGCTTTATCAATAATCCAGCGTGCAACCAATTCTCCTTCTCTTCCCGCATCTGTAGCAATAATAATTTCTTGAACGTCTTTTCTATGCATCTGTGTCTTAACCGAATGAAATTGCTTTCCGGTTTTTTTAATAACATCTAACTTTAAATGTTTAGGAAGTATCGGCAAGTCTTCTATGCGCCATGATTTATATCGGTCCTCATATCTCTCCGGACTAGCTAATTCCACCAAGTGTCCCAGTGCCCAAGTTACAATATATTTGTCACCTTCAAAAAATCCACTGCCTTTTTTTCTGCAATTTAAAACTCTGGCTAAATCTCTACCTACGGAAGGTTTTTCTGCTAAAACAAGTTTTTTTCCCATCTATATAAACAATCCTTTCATTTAAATACTCATATAATCTTTTTTCATCCTATTTATCAATGGTATCATATCTTTTTGCCAGATAAAACAATTATATTTCCATTAACTTCTTAAAATATTTTATCTCATTTATGCCATAGTATAATATATACAGTTAATATTTATGGAGGGCGATTTATGTTAATACAATCTAATCATTTAAAAGAATCTTTAGAGGTTGCTTCAAAACATCATATTTTTGATGGGCTTAATCAAATATATCATTCTATCCCTGAAAGTATTTGCAGCGGCTGTACCAATTGCTGCATGGAATCTGTACATGCCTCATATGTAGAATTTTTAAATATTTATCAATATCTTGAAGAACACCCTTTACTCAAAACTACCATTTTACCAAAACTCACTCAATATTATTTTTTAGAGCTCATACAAAAAAATGCATGTCCTTTTTTAAATGAAAAAGGCAGATGTATGATTTATGAGGTACGTCCATTAACATGCAGGTTATTTGGTCATTGGCGTAAAAAAGATTTTAACGAAAACATTTCTGCTATTCAGAATGAAAATGAAGCTACTGGGTTATATTTTAAAGAAAAGTTTCAACTACCCATTCCCAAAGAAGTCATTAATTATTCCATTAAATATTGTGATGATTTTAAAACAGACAAGAAGATAACAAAAAAAGAGAGGCTTCAAATGTCTGATGACCTTTTCGAATTGGAAATTCAATTTCTTATGAACGGGCTATTAAAAGAAGATTTAATCGGCACAAACCTCATCACGTGGTTTATTTATACCATTTATAACCAAGATGAAGCCAGCGATTTGAGGCTGAAGATTATAAAAGAATACCTTGCACAAGGAAAGAGTGCAACACTATCCAAAATATCATAGCTGCAGCATTAGCGGCCTAAAAGTCGGGCCGCCCATAATGATTATGCTATTGCCTTTATAAAAGTATATCCCAGCTTTAAACCGTAATATATAATAATCCCGCCGCATACGATGTTGATGACTTTGATTACTTTTTCATTAAAGCTTTGCTTAAATAAGTTCACTATGGTTGAGATGCCTGTAAACCAAGAAAAAGATGCAATGCAAACGCCTAATATAAAAAAGCTTGAAGCCCCTGTTGGAAGAGAAGCTCTAAATCCCCCTAAAAGCAATGAACCATCAATGAGTGCTTGCGGGTTTGCCCAAGTCACTAAAAGACAACTCACCATCACTTGTTTTAATGGTTGGTTCACATCGATATCTTGTTCCAATTTGGGCGTACTTCTTATTAATCCTACACCAATCCATATCACTGCTATACTGCCTAAAAAAAGTATGACAAGCTTTAACATCTGGACTTTTTCCATCAACAGCCCCATACCTAAAAAACATGCTAATGCAAGAGATATATCGAAAAATGTGGTAATCCAAGCGACTTGATAAGCCCTAAATCTGCTTTTGGTCAATGCAGTATTAATGACATATAAATTTTGCATGCCTATAGGCGCTACATATGCAATACCCAACAAAAACCCCTGAATGAAATATTTAAACAACCTATATCCCTCCGTTCTTCATTTTCAACCATTATACTCACTAGCACAAAGTTTGTCTCCAGCCAAAATCAAAATATTTTTCCCAACCAAAACTGTACAGTACTAGTGAAAGATTTAAATCTTTTTTATGATTTCTGATAATCGTTTTAATGCATGTTCTAAATCGGATAAGGATGCATAGGAATAAGATATTCGAATACACTGGTTATTAGAAAAATCATAAATATCTCCGGGGTTTATGAGTATGGCTTCTTTATGAGCTTTTACAAATAGTTTTTGCATAGAAATTGGTTGATTGAGTTTTAACCATATATAAAATCCACCTTTTGGTTTTTCCCAAACAGCTATGTCTGAATAGTACTTCTCTAAAACATCTAACGCTAATTTTCGTCGATACTTTAGGTGTTTTCTTAGATCATCTAGGTATTTATCATAGATTGGGCTGGGTATCCATTGAGAAGCAACCCATTGAGATAGGGAGCTTGATCCATAATCCGTTTGCATTTTTATATCTCCCAGACGTTCTATAACAGCCTCAGGCCCAACAAGCCATCCTATTCTCAACCCGGGTGCTAAAGACTTAGAAAGACTACCCATATATAGTACAATACCGTTTCTATCCAATGACTTAATAGGTTTGGGCGGTTCTTCATCCAGCCACAACTCTCTATAGGCATCGTCTTCAATAATAGGAAGCCTATGTTGATTACATATGTCTAATACTTTTTTCCTTCTATTGAAAGGCATTAGTTTTCCTGTAGGGTTATGAAAGGTTGGAATGGTGTATAATAGAGTGGCTCTATTATGTAAAGGCTCTATTTTATTAGGTAACAAACCCTCATTATCCATTTCAAGACCTTTTAGCTGCATGCCTACGGATTCGAAGACATGTAATGATTTCAAATATGAAGGTTTTTCCAACATAACAATAGAGTTAGGATTTAATAAGCCTATTGAAATAAGTTGTAACGCCTGAAGGGATCCCGATACAATTAAGATTGACTCAGGTGATGCATTGATATTAAATTTTTTCAAATACTCACTAATGACCTCTCTTAAACATAACAACCCTTTCGGTTCTACATAACCCAATGAATCCATTTTATCTGCTGCTTTTTTTAGCATGGCCTGCATCTGCTCTTTGGGATAAAGCTCAGGGGATAACTCACCCGTCCCTAAACGAATGATTTTCTCATCAAATTCCAGCTTATTAATTTTTTGAATGGTTGGGTGATTGGGCTTATGAATACCACTGTTAATTAATTTCCCCCAGTTGGACGAAGGAAGAGATGCTAACAAAGACCATGTATTATTAATAACAACTGTGCCGCCACTACCCTTACCTTTAATTAACCCTTCGCTTTTCAATTCATCCAGCGCTTCGATGACAGTACTTCTATTTACGTCAAACGCCTCAGCTAACTGTCTTTGTGTAGGCAGTTTGCTTCCCACAGGCCATTGACCGGTAGATATCTTGTGTTTAATAAAATCAACGATTTGTCTATATATTGATTTAGATAAATTTTTATCTGGTTGCCATTTCATTTTTTATTATCCTTACTTTCCATTTTTCAGTTTTTCCCATACATCTAATGAAAACTTGATTAGATTACTTAATATTTGGACGTATCCATCCATTCTTTTATTATTATAACAATTCAACAAAAAACTAACTAGTAAAACCATAAGCTCATGTGATGGTTTTAATACATAAGATTCACTTAACCCTTGTTGACAATCACATCAAAAGATGTTAGAATTCTAATTGTTGGAATTCTAACATTTTATATAGGAGTGATTACTATGGACTCATCCGGTAAAATTATTAGG
>JAKSCF010000516.1 GCA_022360735.1 Clostridia bacterium | reverse complement strand
TTGAATACAAGTACATCTTTATTTTATAGATGTCTGGTGTATCCATTTTTATAACAGAATCTATATCATCAATTAAATATATAACATTATATTTTTTTCCAATGTATATTCAATTAAAGATAAGCTATGAGTTGTAAAAACTATTTGTATTTTATATTGATTTGAATATTCATTAAATAAGTCTATTATTTTAAATTGAAGGGAAGGATGTAATGTTGCATCTAGTTCATCTATTAATAATACACTCTCTACAGTGTTATGACTTTGAATAGAATCATGATAATACTTAAGAGAGACAATAGCTGTAATAATAATAAATAAATTATCTTCTCCTGCTGAAATAGTATTAGAATCTATCCCTTTTTTGTTAGTGTTGAAGTCTGCTCTGATTTTAATATCTCCCATTTTCTGCTGTTCAGTTGTTGAAATAGATAGTCCGGTAAACCTCTCATAAATACACTCTATCTCTTTTTGATACTCCGAAGGTAACGTTTTCCTAATTTCTTTAATTTCATCATCTTTATGAAACTCTCCAAATGGAAGTAATCTTGATAAGCCCAAATATAAAATAGGACAACAAGGTAAAGAATCATTTGATCCTCTTCGGTAATATGGCTTTATGTCATACCTATTATTGATTTTTGAGTTATGACGTCTAAACTCTAATGGGTCTTTATCAAAATAATCTACAGCAAATAAAGTTCCTTTCAACCCATTTGCAGGATTATTGTATACTTTATCTCCTCGAGTTAGACTTTCAACTTTAGGATTCATATTGTTATTTACTTTTTTAATTATTTCCAAACATGAATTATCATTAAGCCATGTACATTGCCTATTTACTATTTGAAAAGAGTTGCTTATAATATGTAATAAAGATGACTTACATGTCCCATTAGTTCCAGAAATAACATTTATTCCATTTGCAAAATCTAAATCTAAATTCTAAATTTTACGATACTGTATAAAAGAAATTTTCCTTACCACATATACCCTCCTTTTACCTTGAGTCATATTATGAAAATAATTTACTTATATTTCTAGTCATATTTTATCACGATTTGTTGTAAATTGCTATAATATTTAAAAATATTTATTTTCTTGGCAGAAAAATGTGAATTGACAATATAAATGCAAACCTTAGGTTACTTGGTGGTTGCGCTTAATCTGTCAAACAGCATGGTGGCATTAAGTCTTACAATCAAAAATAGTTATTCCCTTGCTCCTCATGGAGGAATTATTGCAATAATATAGAAAAATGCTATAACATTAAAAATTTTATGTCAGAAAACCCTTAAAAACAAGCAAAACGGTCATTAGAGTGTGATGTAAAGGGCGAAGAACCACCAACGCCCTTTAATTTTGATATATAATATCAATCATAAAAACAAAAACCACCACTACATCAATTGTAATAAATGTAGAGCTGCCTTTCAATAGGAATCCAAATAGTTTTTATGATGAGCTCTACAAAAACAGAATAACGCATGGGTTCATACGCAATGAACTAGAGCTTCCAGAGGATGTCAGAATTAAGCTGAATGGGTCAATACAATTTTTCAACTGTAACTAACGAGGTGAGCCTTTTACACCCTTTGTGCACCACGATATGCTATTAATTAATATTTATGGTTGCATTTTGAATATATTCAACACAACTTCCAGAACAAAATCAATACTTTTTAGCCCTATTTCTATCCCAATTCGAAACCGAAATCAAACCTTTAAAATTTTATTACCGTAGCAAGAATCCTATACTCCATCTCCTGCTTTGCTATGGATTATGATACCTACATAACAAACACAAGGAGGTCTTCTACTAAATAATACTGAAAATGAATTAGCAAAAGAAATAATGCACTTTATTTCTACTTTAAAAGATAGCAATGACGAAGCAGCAACTAGTAAAAGTTGATTTTTTTAATACGAGCAAAGACTATGGAGGACTTTGCTCGTATATTTACATAGTTACAACTATTCAACCTTTTTCAACACCCTATTAATAACAACAGCCAATTCCTCTCGGGTGATTGCTTTCTTTGGTCGGAAATTACCATTAGGATCTCCTTCCAGGATGCCTTGTTTTTTTAATTCTTCAACTGCATCTTTTGCCCAATCTGAAACTTTGTCAAAATCATTATACATCTTATACCCCTTCCTATCCCATTGATTGAGATTATATTTTTCAATAAGTGAAATGAGCTTTTGGCTATACTCTGGGTCTGTGGCATATCCACATTTTTGGACCTGCTCACATGCCTCAATGTAATGCTTGGCCTCCAAGACCGGCTTATATCGAGATAACCTGACAAAGAGTTGTGCATGGTCTTCTATACTATCTGTATAGCTATCATATTTCCGGAATTTTGCCTGGACTCTTACCCACTCACCGTTATAATATTCCCAAGTCCATAAGAGCTGAGAATCATAACCACAGCCTTCAGTCCACTTTATACCAAACAGCATATTACCAGGTGCAGATCTTCCCCAGTTGGATTCAAGGATCGCCTGGGCTAATGTGAGAGATGGAAAGACTCCGTATCTCCTGTATCCTTTTATAGCTC
>JAKSCF010000718.1 GCA_022360735.1 Clostridia bacterium | reverse complement strand
GGCAGATGGGCTATAAAAGTCGTGAACAAACAGGACGTTTGTTAGCAGGTATAAGCCATGGACGGCGGTTTGCCTGCGTTT
The DNA here is from genome assembly GCA_022360735.1 of Clostridia bacterium. Next base: position 2,509 of record JAKSCF010000718.1, on the reverse strand, counting down.
AGACTTTTATAGTTCATATGCCATCAAATTTTCTCCAAATGAATACATTAACGAATATTTATACGCCTGTATTCATTTTTCGATAGCATCAGGTGTCAAATTAGACACCTTTATATATACATTTATTTATTAACAGATTATTGTTCCTGCCTTTTATCAACAAACCCCAAAATTTTTGATATTTCCTTACTCACTTTTAATAATTCCTTTTTTATATTCTCCAGTGTATCTTCTGTCATTCTTGAACTGGGTCCCGAAACACTGATAGAAGCAATAATTTTACCGGAAAAATTTCTTAGAGGTGCTGCTATGCATTTTGCACCTATTTCGCATTCCTCATTATCATATGAATAGCCGCATTCTTTGATGATGGCTAATTCTTTATTCAGCTCTTGGATATCGGTTATGGTATTTTCGGTCAGTTTTTCTAAAGGTCCGCTCTCACTGAATATTTTTTCCTTTTCTTCATCGGATAGCTCTGATAAAAATACTTTTCCAACACCCGTGCAATACAAAGGTGCTCTATAGCCTATTCGTTGGAAGCTCTTTACCATTTTATCGGATCCTTCGCATTTATCCACATACACAGCCATATTATTCTCCATTATTACAAAACTGGCAGTCTCACCTGTTTTATTGGCTAAAAGTTTTAAGTAGGGGTAAACGATTCTGCTGATACTGAACTGCTCATGCATTAAATCCGTCAAATATTTTAGCTTTAAAGTTAAATAATACTTAGAGCTTTCTTCATCTTTTCTAACATACTCTTTATTCAATAATGTATTCAAAAATCTATAAACAGTGGGCGTAGACATGCCAAGCTTTTCTGATAATTCATTTAATCGGATGGGCTCACCATATTTTGCCATTATCTCAATAATATCAAAAACTTTCTCTACAGATTGATTTTTCTTAAAAGATTTTTTTGTCATAAAACACTCCTTCTAACTTTATTTCCGTTTATATCATTATATTTAATTTCAAAATTAATTTCAATATATAATATGCAGGAGCTGCAATCAAAAAATCGTTGGTATAATAGGGTATCAGTACCCTTTGCCAACTAAAATTATACTCTCAGGAATCAAGCTTAAGAGCCAAAACATATATTAAATTGCTGGATATAAATAAAAACCGCAGTTTATGCAAATGAAATGAATTTCACTATACTTTACCACGGTTTTCATTAAGGTTTGATCATCTTATTCAGTTTTTTCTTTTTTTAATATTATGGTCTTATAAACATTTGTGTCCAATAAGGTGTTCCATTTGAATTAACTGCATAACCCACACCGATTTGAGTGAAGTTAGCATTTAAAATATTCCTTCTATGCCCTGATGAATTCATCCAGCCATTCATTACTTCCGATGCACTTCTCTGGCCCATTGCAATGTTTTCACCAGCTGCAGTATATCTTATTCCAAAATTCTTGATCATATCAAATGGAGATCCATAGATAGGTGAGTAATGAGAAAAGTATCCCATGTCTTTCATATCATTTGACTTATACCTTGCTACTCTTGAAAGCTCCCAGTTTTCTGAGAGAGGTTGCAGCCCATATTTTGCTCTTTCTACATTGACTAATCTAACGACCTCAAGCTCAAATGCTCTACCAGAAGCTTGATCAGGTATATAGATTTTCATTCCTGGGTAAATGAGGTCCGGATTTTTCAACTGCGTATTCATGTTAATGAGTTCCGTAACACCTACTTGATATTTTACTGCAATCTTCCAAAGTGTATCTCCCCACACAACGGTGTGAGTTTGAGTACTAGCTTCAGCATTTAACGGGGTCCCTATAGAAAGGATTAAGGCGATAGCACATCCAATTAAAAGCTTTTTCATTGTTATCCCTCCTTTTAAATATTATAACTTATTATAAAGAATGGGTAACCCCTCAGTAATTGTAATCATGACTATATATATCCAGCTTTCAATGCTTGATTCTACTCTAAACAAATCCATATTTAGAACAATGACTGAAACTCACTATTCCATTTTTCAACTGAAATACCGACAGCAATTCCTTTAGCAGGTATACGTTTAGTGTAAAACTAATTATTCCCATCAACCCTTTTTTCACATATTTAAAATACTTTCTTTAATAGGCTCAATGCTAACATTGTGCTGAATATAGAACGCTATACGCCTATACTCTTTCTGTTATTTGGTGTATATCATTTTCGTTGAGTACATGATTTAGATATATGAGATAATATTCCATAATAGATTACAATTATATCTGCAATATCTCATTCATAATGATTCTCTTAAAAGCTTCCATATCCAGTGGATTAATAACATTAGCATTATAGCAGATGGTTACATGCATTTTGTTGTTATTTGTAATAATACCTATATATTGCTCCATGGTATTACTGTATACCATAGGCCCGTATATTGATTTCACTGATAGCCTGCCTTCGCTGACCGGCATTTTGATTTTGCCTAAATTTGTAAAGGTGCAGGCTGTGTTGATTTTGTTCATCTTCTTTTTTCTAACCATTT
>JAKSCF010000717.1 GCA_022360735.1 Clostridia bacterium | reverse complement strand
TCCCAACACCTTTGGAATCGAAATGGCAGACTGGCATGACGCGCTTCAACGGTGCATGTCTGAAATATTAAAATTGGAAAGGACGGCCGGTGATGACCAATAAGAGAGTTCTAGTGGCTTCAAAGACCTGTCGTACAGTGATGCCGGAAAATGAAATGCGAATACTGTTTTTAGAACACGGTATGGAACCTGACTTTCGTTTTCTTTGCGACAGTATGGGTGACTTAAGCGAGTTTGATGCTGTAGTCATAGGCACGGAATATATTGGAGAAAATGAGCTTAGGCTTATGAAAAAAGTACGCGTTATTGAGAAATTCGGTGTGGGCACTGACAATATCGACTTAAGGGCTGCCCAAAAGCGCAATATTGAAATTCTCAATATGCCGGGTATAAACAGTGAATGTGTAGCCGAAATGGCGCTGAGCCTGATGATGTCTGCTGCACGCTGTATAACCGTATCGGACAGGAGCGTAAGATCCGGCAGTTGGCCCAGAATTATCGGGTCATCTATGTGTGGGAAGACGCTGGGCATTATTGGTACCGGCGCTATTGGAAGAGCGGTATGCAGCCTTGTATCAGGGTTTCATATGGATGTTTTGGGTTTCGACCCTGTGGAGAATATCGAGTTTACAAAACTTGGCGGACGCTATGTTCCGTTTCACACACTGCTTGAAAACTCCGATTTTATTAGTCTTCACGTACCTCTTTTAGACTCTACTCGTCATTTGATAGGTAAAAGTGAGCTTTCTATTATAAAAGAAAATGTTGTCATCATCAACACGGCAAGAGGTGGATTAATAGATGAAGCTGCACTTTATGAGTTTCTTCTGAAACACGGCAGTGCTCGTGCAGGGCTGGATGTCTTAGAGCATGAGCCGCCATTAAACAGTCCCCTTTTAAGTCTTTCCAATGTGATTATCACGCCTCATATTGCTGCATACGATGACGGGACACTGAGGAGAATGCTGACTATGTGTATCAATAATCTTGAAGCGTTCTTTAATAAATTAGGATAAGACATGAAGAAAAAGAAGTTAAAAGCAATGATATGACGTAGAAACTTACTGCGACAATACATTTAAAGATGGTAAAGATTACTTATGTAATCATCAAATATACCAATACATAATATGGAGGGAAACATAATGAAAGCAAAAGAATTTATTGGAATTATTCCACCGGCACTATCATCATTTGATAAAAATGGTGAACTATACGAAAAGGGAATTCGTGAGAACATCCGCTTTTTACTGCCATATGTAAACGGTCTTTACCCTATTGGAACATATGGCTGCGGTCCATGCATGGGAATTGACGAACGCAAGAAAGCGTTGGAAATCATTCTGGATGAAGTAAATGGAAAGGTTCCGGTTGTTGCACATGTAGGAACTGCCGATACAAAAACCACGTGTGAGCTTGCAAGGCATGCTAAAAGTGCCGGTGCATCAGGTGTTGGAGCGATATCACCCTACTACTCTCCCAACCTATCTGAAGAAGCGTTGTATGCGCATTTTTCCAAGCTTTTGGATGCAGTTAATGAAGAAGAATTTCCGGTATTTGTGTACAACAATCATCATCTCTCACAGAATACCATTACGCCCAAACTTTTATATAAGCTGGCTGAAAATGGATTACGCGGATGCAAAGACAGTTCATTTGATATTGTAAATTATTATGCATTTCATGAGGCAATTAAAGAGTTTAAAGATTTTAACCTGATTGTTGGAACCGAGGCGATTTTTGTTGCTGCATTTGATGCAGGTGCAACCGGCTGTGTGTGCGGTATGGCAAACGCTTTCCCAGAGATTATGAAAGACTTGTACGATGCATATATCAAAGGAGAAAAGGAGAAAGCAATGGCGCTTCAGTACAGAGTTCTTGAAATGCGAAAGGTCATAAAGTCCGGACCCACGGTTCCTATTTTACATGCAATCCTTGCTATGCGAGGCATTGACTCAGGAGTTCCAAGAAGTCCATACATTGATGTCAGCGACGAATTGAAAGCCAATGTTGCACAGAGCCTTAAAAAGATGAACCTGTTATAAAAAAACAAAGAGCGGTAGCGGATGTAATAACGCTGCCGCAATTACAATTAGTGATCAATCCTTTGATTGACAGTAAAAAGAGGTAAGTTTTATGGTAAAGCAAGATGTACTTATTACAAATCCCACAGGTATCCATGCAAGGCCTGCTACCATGCTTGTGGACCTTTCAAAAAAGTTTGAATCCAATATTGTTATTGAATTTGAAGGAATAAAGATCAACCCTAAGAGCATTCTCAGCGTACTTTCTGGGGAATTGAAGTCAGGAAAAAAGATATCCGTTGATGCAAGCGGTCCAGATGCCAACGAGGCTGTAAATGCGATTTGTAACTTCATTCGCACATTGAAGGAATAAAAAGTGTAATATTGAATTATTTATAAAAAGAGCATTGTAGAACAAGCGTAATCATGTTATGACATATTATTATTGAACTATAAAAATTATTTGGAGGTGTGCTAAATATGCATGCATGGGAAGCAATTCAAAAAACAGTAGATTATATTGAGGATAATTTGTCAGAAAAGATTACGACAGAAGAACTTGCAGCAATTGCTGCACTTTCTCCTTTTTATTTCCAAAGGCTCTTCACTCGATTAGTAAATAAACCGGTAGGGGAGTATGTCAAATTGAGACGATTGGCTAGATCCTGTGAAGCATTAAAGAACAAGAACAAACGAATATTAGATGTTGCACTGGAGTTTGGCTTTAACAGTCATGAAAGTTATACAAAAGCCTTTAAGACGGCATTTGATATCACACCTGATGAATACCGCAAAAATCCTATTCGTCTCAATCAAATTCTAAAACCAGAATTATTACTAAACTATACAATGATTGATGAAGATGTTCCGTTAATTACTGATAACATTGTTATAGAAATCACACGTAAGACACTGGATTTTCCTGAGAAATATGTGGGTATTACCGGTCAGGTAGCCATTTCCTCACAATTACCATTAGGCGAAACAACCGGTGTTGATACGCCAGGCGTACTTTGGGATACCTTTCATAAGAATAAACCAAACATCTTAGGCTTAATTCCTGACGGTATAGAGCTTGGAGCATCTATGATGGATGAATCCGGTGGTGAAACCTTCACGTATTTTGCAGGTGGCACAGCTGATGATAATGCTTGTGCAGATGAAGAACTTACTATATGGGAATTACCTGCAGCTGAATATGTGGTATGCTGCTTTGAGGCAGAAAGCTTTTCGGAGCTTACCACTTCAGCATTGAATAAAGCAATGAAATACCTCTTTGGAACATGGCTCCAAGCACACGACTTAGTCACACAGCCTTTTTCTGCTGAAAAGTATTATAAAACCACACCTGATGCAAC
>JAKSCF010000667.1 GCA_022360735.1 Clostridia bacterium | reverse complement strand
TTGCGGCTGCACCTGTCATAATAGTATTTATTTTCCTGCAAAAGTATATGGTTTCAGGACTGACAAGTGGTGCAATAAAAGGATAATTAATTGGACTTTTGAAGGAACAGTGCTGACTGCCGGTGATGTTTCTAGTGATGGCCGTATTGCAACCAGGGCTAAAGTCATTTATAATGATTCTACCGGGAAATACGTGATGTATTTTAAATTTAAAAATGCAGATGGAAGTAACAGAACCTATGGCATTGCAACTTGTAATACAGTAGATGGGCATTATGTTTTCCAAGGAAGAGACTATCCGTCCGCAGGAGATTTTGGTGACAGAACTCTGTTTAAAGACGATGACAACAAAGCGTATCTTGTTTATTCATATTTGAATGCAAGCAGAGTTTTTTGTGTTGTTACGTATTGATACATAAAATTTAAATAAATAGTATATATTTTAATTAAGACAACGTAAATTGCTCTAATTAAAGATATTTTGCGGAAATGGACTTTGCTGAAAGTTGTTTTATAAGCATAATTGGGAGTAATACTATGAAACTGCGTACAATGTATAATATAAAAAAAAGTATACAAAGTAAAATATTCTTGTCTTTTTTATTAGTTATTATTATTCCGACTATATTCATAGGTATCAGTTCATATATTATATCAGTTGATATTCTTAAAAATAAGGTAAGCTCATCCTTTTCTGATATTGTAAAATACATTAAATATAGTACAGAAAAAGAATTAGACCAAATTGTGCAGATTTCAGATTATATTTTTGCAGATAATGAGTTAAAAGAAGCTATTATAAAAAGTAATATTAATAGTTTTAATCATCTAAAAAGCAAGGAAGAATTTGACCGGAAAATCACCCGGTATTCTATTGCCAATACATTCGCAAATATCAATATACTTAATGTATACGCGTTAAAAAACAGCAGCTTTTCCTATACCAAGGATCCAACGCTGGTTACCAATCATAAAAGGATCCGGCAATCTTCATATTACAAGCAAGCACTTAGTGAAGGCGGAAAGATAATATGGGGCGAAAAAGTGAATTATTGGCAAAATAACACAAATAAAGAAAAACAAAATTCCATCTCCCTATTTAGGGCAATAAGGGATAGTAATTATAAAAATAATATAGGTGTGCTGTTTATTAATATCAGTTCAAATTTGTTTACAGACTTGATAGGGCAATATACATTAAGTAACAGCAGCAGTATATATGTACTGGACAATAATAATATTTTAATTTACCAATCCAATAATAAGTTAGATAGGGATATAGAAAAGTATCTTAATTTAATGGGTAATAATAGAAGTGCAGATGACAGCTATATTTTTGAGTCAAAAAATGGAAATGAACTTATTGTATATTCTTTATCTTCTGAGTATGATTGGAAAGTAATTGGCGTCATTTCGGTCAGTGAACTTACAAAGGACAATTCAAAGATTATTGCAATTACCGTATTATCATTTATGATAAGCCTTATGGTGACTTCTATTATATGGTATAAGGTTTCTTCAAGCATTTTAAAACCGGTAAAAACACTTACAAGAACTGTAAAAAAAGTAAGAGATGGTGACCTGACTTCAAGGTGTCAAGTTGCCAATAAAGATGAAATTGGAGAACTATCACAAAGTTTTAATTATATGATTCAACAAATCAATGTACTTATGGATGAAAAGATTTATGAACAAAATATGATTAAAGATGCTGAATACAAAGCACTCCAAGCACAAATAAATCCTCATTTCATGTACAACACATTAAATTCAATACGGTGGATGGCTATTTTAAGTAAAGCGGATAATATCAAGCAGATGATTGATGTGCTTAGTCGATTGTTAAGAAGTGCTACAAAAACAACGGATAAGTTTATTTCTATTGAAGAAGAAAAAAATATGCTAAAAGATTATTATTATATTCAAAAACATTCGTATTCATGCAAGTTTGAAGTTGTTTGGGATATTGATGAAAGTGCATTAAAATATAAATGTGTAAAATTTATCTTACAGCCTCTTTTTGAAAATGCTATTTTTTATGGTATTGTTCCAAAGGACGGAATAGGAACAATTATAGTAAAAGTTAAAAAAAATGATGATCATATTGAAATGTCTGTAAAGGATGACGGAGCAGGGATGTCACAGGAATTAATAAAACAGATACTTTCACAGCAAAAGCAAAAGAAAGGGTTTACAGGAATTGGAATTGGTAATGTTGACAAAAGATTGAAAATAACATACGGGGATACATATGGTCTAAAAATTGAAAGTGTATTAGGGCAGTATACGAAGTTAAGTATTATTATTCCTATTTGCAATAAAACGGTTACTTGCGAGGAGGACCCTTCATGTGTAGAGTGATGATAGTGGATGATGAGATTATTGCCAGAGTTGGTATGAAATCTTTAATAGATTGGGGAAAGCATGGTTTTGAAATGGTAGGCGACGCAGAAAATGGTGCTAAAGCATTGGAGGTGGCAAAAGAAGTTGAGCCCGATATTATTATCACCGATATAAGAATGCCTGTTATGGATGGGATAGAATTGATAAGAGCAGTTAATGAACTCAACCTGGGCACAAGGTTTATTGTGCTAAGTTCTTATGATGATTTTGTGTATGTCAAGCAGGCAATGAAATTAGGGGCAGAAGATTACTTGCTTAAGCTTGAATTAGAAGCAAAAAATCTACTCGCTATTTTAAATATCACCCGATTAAAAATCCGGCAGGAAAGAAAACAGACCAACAATATTGGAAAAAAGAAAGAAGCCATAGATGATGCTACTGTTGATAAGTCTTTTAAAGATTTATTGTTTGGATATTCCAAGGACTATGATCAGAGTCTAAATCAGATAAAAAGGCATATAGCGTATAAAATAGAAGATAATATTATTTGTTTAAGTATTCAGCTTTTAAAAAGAGAGCATGATGTAAATGTTCTGGAAAAATCTCAAACAACCATACATGCTTCTATATCCGATACCATTAAACAAATAATTCCAAACTATGGACAAGGCAGAATGATTTATTTAGGGAAGAATAACTTTGTCATTATATGTGCCATGCAAAATAGTATCTCACAGAAAAATGTTACCGGTGTTATATTGAAATTTTGTAATGATATTATTGAATTATTGAAATATTCTTTAAATAAAGCTGCCACAGTAGGTGCAAGTAATATTCATTCTAACATTAAAGCATTAAATCTTGCATATAAAGAGTCACAAGAAGCAGTGGAAAGCGGGTCTTTATATTGCCCTGGCAGAAGTGCTTTGTATGCTCAAATTAAACAGGTTGATCAAAAGCGTAATTGTATACAATTAGAAGAAGAAGTGGTTTTATTAGAGAATGCATTAAAGTGAATTTCAAACAGTAAAAAAGGTATTTGAAGACATAAAGAGCATCATGCAGGTTCCTTATAAGTTTTCCAGGAAGAGTATCAATGGTATTTGTCATATGTTAATTTTTATTATAAAAAGATATGTTGTTGATAATAAGCTGGATATAACTAACGTATGGCAGGAAGACCCTTATGAAATG
>JAKSCF010000343.1 GCA_022360735.1 Clostridia bacterium | reverse complement strand
TTGAATTTCCATTTATACATCTCCTTCTTTTAATGACATAAGCCTTTGAAAATTATTGTCCGGCTGCTGCTTCTGCTGCATTGGATTTAACAGTATCTAATAATCCACATCTTATTAATACCTCTCGCTTTACAAAACCATTTTTATCTAATCCACGTAACTTATAGTAATCTTTCAAAAGGTCATCTATCTCAACAGCAATTCCTTCAGTGGGGCCATCTTCAAGAGCTGTTCTCAAACGTTTAGGCAGCACATCATCTGATTGACGTATGCCCCATAAATTATTTAGTGTTCTTTTCAAACACCAAATTCTTTCTCCGATTTGCATCATTCCATCTAATGTAAAGTCATATCCTGTAGCTGCATTTATTGAATCCACTAAATCCTCACCATTAAACGGCACACCACCTAGATAACAAAAAACTGCTGCTCCACCAAAAACACCACCTATATCTTGGCCTTTTTTAACCAATTCTACCTTACCCTCTTGACTGGTTCCCATGTATATATCTGTCCCTATTTGGATTTCAGGATATATTAAGGCACCATGCTCAGCATGCATAACGATTGAGGAAACGTGACATGCACCTCTATTACTGGTAGCATAATCAAGACCTAACCCCCAAGCACAGCGTGGGTCATGCATTGGAGCTTCCAATCCTTTTACAGCAACAACCAGATCTAAAGCTTTAGGGTTCAAGTCTTTGACAAATTCAAGGGATCCATTTGCTAAACGGGCACCGAAACCCTTCATTTGTCCTATTTGATGTATTAATTCAATTATAACCTCATCATCACCCCAAGCTATTTCCATACCATCTGTATCTTTAGTATTGATATATCCTTTTTCAAAACAATCCATGGTCAATGCAATAACGGAACCCGTTCCAATAACATCTAATCCGTAACGATTACATAAATCATTGGCTACAGCTATAGACGCCGCATTATCATTCAAACAATTGGAACCAAAAACAGCAGCTGTTTCATATTCCGGATTAGCGCCATGCATTTTGTATGTGTCGGTGTCCACTTTAATGACATGCTTACATGCAACAGGGCAAGAAAAACAAGTTTTAGCACCTACTTTAAAATTATCTATAAAAGCAGCACCATTAATAAACTCATATTTATCCCAATCACCATGCTGCCAATTCTTTGTCGGCACGTCGCCACTCAGTGAACCCATATCCATACCTGCATTGGTTCCTAACCCCTTTAATGCCTCTATTGTCAGGTGACTGTTCATTTTTCCAAGTAGTCTGAGTTTTATTTCTTTCATTTTCTCGGGAAAAGCGGGTTGATATTTATTGCTGCCTTTCGCAACAATAGCTTTTAGTTTTTTACTGCCCATAACTGCACCCATACCTGCACGACCTAAAAAATTATGGGTGCTCACTGCTATGCAAGCCATGGTTGACATTTTTTCCCCGGCGGGTCCTATTGCCATAACCTTTCCATGATCACTTAACTTCTCAATGGTAGCGATGGTATCCATCCCCCATACATCTTCTGCAGAAATTAATTCTATATTATCATTTTCGATATATAAATTTACAGGTTTTGAAGATGAACCTGTAATTATAATACCATCGTAACCTGCTTTCCTTAGTTCCGGAGCAAAAAAACCTCCTGAATTAGCTTCACCCCAAATATTTGTATGAGGCGACCTAGAGCAGACTGTCATTCTATTACTGGCCGGTAATGTGCTTCCTGTTAAAGGTCCATTCATGAAAATCAACGGATTGTTGGGTGAAAAAGCATCCACTGTAATAGGGTTGTCAACGTATTGATTATTCACAACTCTTTCAACAAAGTCATTAACACTATAATCATCTTCCATTGAATGACTTAGATATTTACAGTATAAAGCAGCACCTAATCCAGAGCCTCCGATATATTTCTTAACCAGTTCTTCTTCTAAAGGCACTTTTCTTGTTTTTCCTAAGGTCAAATCCACTTCTAATAAATACCCGGAATAGCCGTACATATTATTCACCTCGCTATCTATTTTCAAAGCTTTCAAATGATATTGAGGACTACTATCTAATTACCCATTAGAATAGTAGTCCAATTAAAAAATTTTATTGGGAGTCATTTTTTAAACAATACTAACCTAGAAAACCTTTTTTTTCTAAATAATCTGGGTACAATGCAAATGCAGGTCTTAGAGCAGGAATAAGTTTTAAGACACTCATCAAGGGGCCTTCCGTCATAACATTGCCGCGAGTCATTTCTGCATTTAAATTGACTTTACCTTTCCAAAATTCATGAGCAAGGTCACTACTCATAATCATAGTAACTTTAGCATCTTCATCTTTTCCAAAAGAAACGTTTACATAGCTATCTCCTTCTGGTTCCCCTGTTGCGTCAATATAAATAACCGTTTCCGGATCACTAAATTTTAGCTTAATCGTCATATTGGTTGCTGTTACCTTCGATCCCATAACATCATGCTTAGCAACCACATCTTTAATAAAACCACCAATCACATCATATACCTGTTTATCGTCCGAAAAAAGAGCCATCCTAATTCCTCCTTAATATTTAATTATTTAAAATTAATATCTTTTTCATATTTACGGATATCCTTATCTTCAATATCGTTCATCCAACTGACCGACATCAAATCTACTGAGCTGCTTATCTAATATGACCTATGCTGTCGTAAGTTCTATTCCTAGTAAATCCATATTTTTAGCTATTGCACTTTCAAAGCTTTGTAAGAAATAATCCAATTCTTCGTAGCTGACTACCAACGGTGGCGTAACCCTTATAACACGAGCTTGGTTTAACGTATAAGAAACAAGGATATTGTATTCGCTAATTAACTCATTACACATCATTGTACCAAGTAATTCGTCAGCCATATCCGCCGGAGCACCCATCATTTCTGCTAATGAATCTACTGGTTGGAATTCAACTCCAACGAATAAACCTCTACCTCGCACTTCCTTAATACATGGATATTTATCTTTAATTTCATTGAGCTTAGACATTAAATATTCGCCTTTTTCTTTTACACTTTCCATGACATCGTTTTTAAGCATGTATTCAATAGTGGCAAGTCCAACTGCACTGCATAAAGTGTCATTATTAAAAGTTGTTGTATGCAGGGTACAGGTTTGTATGGTACCAAAAGCTTTATTCCAAACTTCATCATTGGTAATATATCCACCCAGTGGTAATAGTCCACCGCTGATTCCTTTTGCAAATACTATGATATCCGGCACAACGTCTTCTCCTTCTACTGCAAAGAAGGTTCCCGTTCTTCCTACACCGGATTGAATCTCATCTGCTACAAAAAGTACATCATACTTGGTACAAAGTTCTCTTACTTTCTTTAGATATCCTTCTGGAGGCACATTTACGCCGCCTTCACCTTGAATAGGCTCAATAAAGAATGCTGCTACATCGCCTTTTTTTAACACATCTTCTAAGGCTTCCGCATTTCCAAATGGGACAACCTCAACATTTTCAAGTGTTGCCTGATCTTTTGACCATTTTTTTCTTCCCGTTACAGATACCGCTCCACGGGTTTTTCCATGATAAGAATTATCTGTTGAAACAAATTTATGTTTTTTAGATGCAAGCTCTGCTATCTTAATGGCGCCTTCAACAGCTTCAGCACCGCCGTGTGCACCTAACCATACCTTGTTTAAATTTCCAGGTGCTAATGCAGCCAAAGCATTTGCTAAACCTGTACCTACACGTGGAACTGTTGTTTGAAGTATACAAGGTAAACCAAAGACTTTGTCTATTGCAGCATATACTTCCTTGTTG
>JAKSCF010000570.1 GCA_022360735.1 Clostridia bacterium | reverse complement strand
TTCATCGAACATTTGTTCTTTAAGGACATAGTATCAGAACACACGTTCTTTGTAAAGTCTTTTTAGAACATTTGTTCTTTTTCTTTCTTTTCCCTAGATTTCAAAGCACTTTTTTACTATCACAATTAAAAGCGTGTATTCATTACAAAGACTTTGGGAAAAGTAAAAAAAGATATAGTAATAATTAAAGGAGAAGCTTATGGACTATATGTATCTTTTAAATTTGACCACTACTTTAATAATTGGATTATTAGCTTTATTATTTTCTACAGCAGTACTAGGTAAAACTCAGATTAATCAAGCAACCCCTTTTCATTTCATATCAGCTCTTGTATTAGGCGAATTATTAGGAAATGCCGTATATGATGAAAAAGTAACCATATTCGTTGTTTTATATACAATTCTTACATGGACAATATTAATGTATATCATTGAATTAGTTACTCAAAAATCCAGAAGATCAAGAGTCTTTTTTGAAGGAAAATCTTCTATTGTCATTAGAAACGGGCACATTGATTATAGTGAATTAAAAAAAAATAGAATGGATATAGATGAACTGTTGAGTCTCCTCAGAGAAAAATGTATCTTCTCAGTGCGAAAAGTAGAATATGCAATTTTAGAATCAAACGGTACCATTAGTGTGTTAAAAAAATGGGAGTATGACCAACCCACTAACAATGATCTAAATACAGCAGCGAAAAAAGCTTATTTACCCTTTTCTATTATTAGTGATGGAGAAATAATTAAAGAAAACCTAGGTGAACTGGGTTTTGACGAAAAATGGTTAAAAAATCAACTTAAATCTCATGGTATAGAGAATATAAATGAAGTATGTTATGCAGAATGGCTTGAGGATGAAGGCTTACATATTTCTAAAAAGTCATAAGTAGCTGGTGATTTAATATTAGAAAAAATGACTTATCATATTGATAAGTCACCTTTTTTGATATAATGATTGACTAAATTTTTCTTGCTATAATCCCGTATATTTCGGATTTTGGATCTAGTGTATCTCCTTTTAGGTTATTGTAAATTTTTTCAACCTCAAAATTATGATGATTGAATAGTTGTGTGATTTCCTCTAGGCTAAACAGTCTATGATATATTCTTATAACTTTCATTTCTCCGTTTTCTTCAATAATTGTGTATTGCAGCCCCTCTGTTTTTGGATCTTCATACATATTAGTATTGAATATTTCTATATATGGATTAGGACTCCAAAATCCACCATCAACGATTGATGTAGTATTTGTAATTGGAGTCTTTCTATTTTCTGAAACCACATCTAAAATAAATATGCCATTATCTTTTAGTGCATTGTGAACGTTGGTTAAAAGTATTGATTGCTCATCCGTATTCAATGCACAAAAATCATAATAAATAAGTGTAGCAATATCAAAAGAATTTCTGATATGCATGTCTAAATAGTTCATCTTTTGAAAACTGGTATTATCATAGCTTGACTCAATTTTTTCTTTAGCATACTGAATGGAATTGTCAGAAATATCAATCCCTGTAACTTTTGCTCCGGTCTTTGCAAATTCTTTTACATAAAGTCCGGGACCACAACCAAGATCAAGTACTGACTTTTTATCATCCATTTTAGAAGTTTCGATGATGAAATTAGATTCTTTTTGTATGGTCTCTTTTGTTTTACTTGCAGCTTCTACTTCAGGGTTCAAATGGAACTGAAGCATTTGCTTAGCTATATGTTCATCATCCCAAAATTTATGAGTACTTTTTTTAAACAACTCAGGTTTAGCAATGGCTTGTCCTAATACTTTCAAATCAATTTTATTGCTATTAATAATTTTCATTTATTGGCATCTCCTTTACTTGCTTCTTCCATCTAAAGTAAGTATCGTTTTGTAATGCTCCGGTCTTCTGTCTCTAAACAATACGGATTCTTGGCGTTCTCTTTCTAATTGATCTAAGTCAAATTCAGCCAGTATAATGGTTTCTT
>JAKSCF010000726.1 GCA_022360735.1 Clostridia bacterium | reverse complement strand
GTTCATAATATAATCAAAAGCAAATCCCCAAATAAATGCAAATATACTTAGAAACAAACGAGACGGCTCTTTTTTTATTTTGCCTAAAAGCCCTGCACTAAAGCCTGCCAGTCCCCACGCAATCATCTGCCATGGCTCCCATGGCCCATGGCCTAGAAAGCTATTTGAAACAAATGTTGCAACAGCACCAACTATGAAACCATGTCTGGGTCCCATAACATAACCCGATACAATGACTAAAAATGTGGTAGGCTGTACATTGGGTAATGCCGCAAAAGGTACTCTTCCAATACCGGCGAGACCGGCCAAAGTAGCTATTAAAGATATTTCTTTTACACTTATTTGCTTCTTTTCATAGGAAATAAAAATCCATAATAGCGACACCACTAAAATAACCACCGACAACACTCCATAATTCATGGTGATTCTACTCCTTCATTTGATTTCACTAAATTCAAAGCATCTTCAAGGGTCAAAATATTATTGATATACCCATTAAACAATTTATTCATTTGGGTTGTATAATAAATTCCGGAGTCAAACACTTCATATCGGCATCCCATCTGTACAATAGAGCCATCAAAAACTAAGCAAGCTTTTGTGCAAAATTGAGCGACAAATTCCGTGTCATGGGTAACCACTATAATGGTTTTCCCTTTTTGTTGATAGGTCTTTATCATATTGCCTAAATCATTCTTTAACTTTCTGTCCAGTCCTCTTGTGGGCTCATCCAGTAATAGAATTTCCGGTTCTAAAACCATTACCGATGCCAAAGCCACTCGCTGTTTTTCCCCTCCGCTTAGATCTCTCGGATTTTTCTCTTTGAGGTGCCATAAATCTAATTCATTTAATACATTTTTGATTCTGGAATCTTCTTTAATATGATTCATCTCTAAAGTGAATTTAAGCTCTTCATATACTGAATCACTAAATAAATAGTCGTTGGGATTTTGCGACAAATAACCCACTTGTTTTTTTACAACTTTTTTCCCTCTTGTAGGTTCTAACAGTCCACAAATAACTTTCATCAAAGTGGATTTGCCACTGCCGTTTTGCCCCATTACCCCTAATATTTCACCATGACCTACTTCCATGGATATTTCTTTTAACGCTTTGATTCCGTTATTATATGAGAAAGATACCTTTTCCAATTTAATCACAGCTTTGGACATTGTTTGAGGGTCAAGAACTTTCGTTTTTGTGTCAATCATTTTGTCATTTAAAATTTCTTTTAGCTTTGCTCTGCCTTCTTTTATGGTCAGTGGAATGTCTACATCACCTCGATATGAAAAAAATCCCGCTACAGAAGGTAAGAAGTTAATGCGCTTATTTTTAGCCCACTTGGCAAATACTTTTGGATGATCATCAAAAGATAATTGACCGTCTTCCATAAACCATATTCTGTCAGCCAAGTGAAAACATCGGTCTATCCTTTGTTCAATTAGAACAATGGTATAGCCTAATTCTTTATTAAGCCTCTCCAGCACATGAAGTATTTCTTCTGCCGTCGTAGGGTCTAATTGCGAGGTTGGCTCGTCTAAAACAATAAATTTATATCCCATAGCAAGAGCTGCACCGATAGCCACTTTCTGTTTTTGCCCCCCTGATAATTCGTATGTCTTCTGATTTTTTATATCCCATAAATTCAAAAAACTTAATGTTTCCATGACCTTTTTTCTCATCAAAGGATATTCTATACCTATGTTTTCAAGTCCAAATGCTATCTCTCTTTCTACCTGATCCATTACCAGCTGTTTCTCAGGGTCTTGGAACACCATACCTACGTCTTTTAAACCTTCCACCTCACCGCCTATTTTCCCACCGTAAAATTCAGGAACGATTCGGTTAAAAACCCTGCCCAGTGTTGATTTCCCTGAGCCGGATTCACCCAGTAAGAGGATAAACTCACCTTCATTAATGGAAAGATTAATATCTTTTAAAGCGGGTTGTTGCATTTGTGGATAATAATATGTTAAATCTTTAATTTTAGAAATTTCCAGTGTTTACACCCCCACACAATAAACAGGGTACAGATAAGTACAC
>JAKSCF010000560.1 GCA_022360735.1 Clostridia bacterium | reverse complement strand
TTGTACTTATTTTCTAAATTACAAATGGACATTATATACAAAAGCCATGGATATATTGTGACTCGGAAAGGGGACAATATACAAATTCTGTTGTATCACTATAAGGAAGCTTGTGACCACATCTTCCATGGTAATTTGGATGAGAAGCTTAATCACAAACGCTTTCATCATCTGATTCAGCAAAATAAAGAATATATATTAAGAATATATAACCTAGAAGATGACTATACAGTTAAAAGATATCAATTAACCCAAACAGGAGGCAACGTATTGGATCATTGGTGTAATATAGGGTCTCCAAAATGGTTGTCTAATGAAAATAAGGATTTAATTCAAAAATCATCTTTTCCCAAAGTGACATTTTCAAAGATACAACAACAGAATGTTTATGAATTACATGTAAGTTTAGGGCCTTTTAATGTTGAATTGATCACTTTAGAGAAAAAAATAATGGGATAATTATAACCTTATTTAAATTTAAGGTTATTTTTTTTATAAAAATATCACTATTTTGCGATTGAAAAAACCATTTTTTGGCTTTACAACAACATCAAACATAAAATTGGGCAATATATCATCTATTTTTAAGCAACGTTTTATATTATATTTTTCATAACAGTTTAAGAATTCTGAAAAATCATAATGAGGTGGTACTGAATGAACAATTTATATGCTGACTATATATTAAAAAGTAATTCCATTTACACAACAGAAACTGAGCCAATCATTAATGGATACATAGCAATTAAAGAGAATAGAGTTTTGCATGTTGGTCAAGATGACGAAAATCTTGATCAATATTTAGGAAAAAATACGGAAGTACTGGATCATCAAAATGAAATGGTTATGCCGGGACTAATTGATAGTCATGTACATCTTTTTTTTACAGGACTGCAGCTCAGCACAATAAATTTATTAAAAACATCTTCGGAAGAGGAAGCCGTTAAAAAAGTTTATGATGCCTATAGGCTGCATAATAAGTATCAATGGGTTATAGGGTTTGGCTGGTCTCAATATAACTGGAAACCGGCTAATTTGCCTAATAAAAAAACGCTCGACCAATGGTTTCCCAATACACCGGTATGTTTATTCAATGATGAAATGCATGCTATGTGGGTTAACAGTAAGGCTTTAGAAATTTGTAATATTACAAAAAAATCGGAAAACCCGCCATATGGCGAAATAAAACGAGACGATTCCGGAGAACCAACAGGCGTACTAATCGAAACCGCAATGGATTTAGTTATGAAGCATGCTATTGGTTCTATTGGGGATAAAAAAGAGATTATCCGTACATTTTTAAGAGATGCTGCTAAAAATGGAATTACAGCAGTAGGGGATATTCAAATCTATGGTGTTACAAATTATGAAGAATATAAATCTTTATATTTAGAGGATGAACTTACTTGCAGGATTTTTTTCACACTTCCGTTAGAACACTATCAAGAATATGAAGACATTAGAAATGAATATAAGGGAGACATGCTGAGCTTTTCCGGGCTGAAAGAATTTTTGGATGGAACACCGGGAGGACATACTGGATTAATGCTGGAACCTTATTCGGATAGACCTAATCATAAAGGGTCAATGAGAATCGATGAGGATGTCCTTGGGAATTTAGTGAGAAATGCCGATAAAAAAGGGTATCGAATTCGCTTTCACGCTTGTGGTGATGGTGCTGTAAGGCTCGGCTTAGACTTGTATGAAGAAGCCCAAACGTTAAATGGTAGGAGAGACTCAAGACATACTATAGAACATATTGAGTGCATCCATGAAAAAGATCTTGAAAGATTTTATCAGTTAGGAGTATTGGCATCCGTTCAACCGGAACACCTTGCTGCATTTCGTTTTTCAGAGCATCCATTTCATCATATTTTAGGAGAGGAAAGGTGCCAACTTGCGTGGCCTTTTAAATCTTTAATCAATAATAGAGCAAATATTTCATTTGGAACGGACTGTCCTATTGTTGAATTAAATCCTTTTCAATCTATTTATAGGAGTATAACAAGACTTCATGATGATAAAAAACCTATTGGCGGCTGGATTCCAAAAGAAAAAGTTTCTTTAACAGAAGCTATTAATGCTTACACAAAAGGGTCGGCCTATTTAAACTTTATGGAAGACCGTATAGGGACTATTGAAGCTGGGAAATTAGCAGATATTATTGTCATAGATCGAAATCTATTTGAGATTGATGTAGAAGAAATCTTAGGGACTCAAGTGATCATGACCATGGTGAATGGCAAAATAGTTTATCAAGCTATGGCAGAGGAGGTGTAAAAAGCGTTATCTAAAAAATATTAAAGGAGGTCTTGAATTGACAGAACAAGCTATAAACGCTAAAACAAATTCAAAGAAAAAAATAGGCAATATTATTTTTTTAGCTATTATGATTGTTATTGCAATTGCATTCTTAGTTCAAAACCCAAGTCCGGAAGAGCTAGGCTGGTTTACGGTTGTCCCGCCTATATTTGTATTAGCCTTTATTCTGTTGACCAAAGAAGTTGTTTTGGGGCTTGTATTAGCGGGTGTTATGGCAAGTATTATGTATTTTAAGGCAGCATTTTTTACAGAGTATGTTTGGCTGTTATATGGAACCGTAACGAGTGAAGATTTTGTTTGGGTAATGTTAGTATGCGGATTCATGGGATCGTTAATTAACCTTATAGAAAAAGCCGGAGGGGCCTTTGCATTTGGTGATTTTGTAGCTGCTAAAGCTAAATCCAGAAAAGGCGTATTAATTTGGACATGGTTATTGGGACTTATAATATTTCTTGATGATTATTTAAATGCATTAACCATCGGGTCAAGCATGGCCAAAGTAACCGATAAGCATAAAGTTTCCAGAGAGATGCTGTCTTATGTCGTTGACTCAACTGCAGCACCTGTATGTGTTATTATTCCAATATCAACATGGGCTGCTTTTGTAGCAAATTTATTAGAAGTCAATGGTTGGGCTCCTGAAGGGCAGGGAATGATTTATTACTTTAAAACAATACCATACAATTTTTATGCTTGGGTTGCAGCATTTATTGTACCATTGGTTATAATAGGTGTAGTTCCTGTCATCGGACGTATGAAAAAAGCAGAAGAGAGAGCAAGAGAAACCGGTGTTTTAGCACCTCCAGGATCAGAAAAGATTGATATTAAGGGTGGCAAAGAAGTAGAAATACCTAAAAAACCTAAAATAATCAACTTTTTTCTTCCCATTATCGTTTTAGTGGCGGCAACTGTTTATTATGAAATCGACTTATACATGGGGGTTGTTGTTGCATTAATCTTTTCATTCTTCTTTTATATTCCTCAAAAAGTTGTTTCGGTTACAGAATTTATTGAACTATCCATTAATGGCTTTAAGAATATGATGTTAATGTTTGTCATTATTGCTGTTGGATATACTTTTGGAGGATTACTGGATCAAATAGGATTTATTCAATTTACCATTGACAGCGCATCTGGCATTATGAGTCCACAACTAATGCCATTTATTATTTTCATTGTTTTCGGTATTACTGAATTTATGATTGGTGCAAACTGGACACTATATATTATAGCGCTTCCTATTGTTATCCCCCTTTCAATAGCTATTGGTGCTAATACGCCGCTTTGTGTTGCCGCAGTACTATCAGCAGGCGTATGGGGAAGTCATATATGTATGTATTCAGATGCAACATTACTAACTTCGGCTGCTACAGGTTGTGACAATTATGAACATGCTGTTACCCAAATGCCCTTTGGATTTATTGCAGCAGGAATATCGGCATTTGCATTTCTGATTTCAGGTTTTGTTTTTTAAAAACAGATTTTATAAACAATTTATAAAGCAAACTGAGTAGTTTTATTTAACTGCTCAGTTTTTTATTTTCCTATTAATCATTTTTATTATAGAATATTGTGTAATATATTACCTGTTACAAAAGTTTTTTTTATAGTATAGTAATCTTAATAGATTGAAGTTTATCAAAATATTTTTACTATTAAAGGAATGATATGGATGCTAAAACCCAATGATTATAAACTATTTTTAGATCATGTATATGGGCTTATCGTAGTAGATATGAATGCCGACATTGTTTTTATGAGCAAACAATTTGCGGACTTTATATCGGTTAATCAATATGAAGTAATCGGTAAGCCTATCAAAGAAGTTTTTCCTCCTACTAAAATGGATACAGCTTTAAAAAAGAATGAGACAGAGATAGCGGATTTTTACTTTATCAATGGCCAAGCTATTGCCAGCACACGGATTCCTCTAAGAAAAAATGGAAAACAAATCGGCTTAGTAGAATATGACCTGTTTCAAGAAACTGAGTTGTTGGAACAATTTGTAGAAAAATATATTAACCTTGATGACGAGTTGAAATACTTTAAAGAAGAGGTTCAGTCTCTGAGACAAGCCAATTATACCATTGATAACATTTTAGGGACAAGCGACAGCATACAAAGATTAAAACAGCAAATCAGGTATGCGGCAAGAACCAATTCCACAGTAATCATTCAAGGTGAAACAGGAACAGGAAAAGAACTTGTAGCACACTCCATACATAACTTGAGCCGCAGGAGTTTAAGGAATTTTATAAGGGTAAATGCGGCTGCTTTACCGGAAGCATTATTTGAATCAGAATTATTTGGATATGAAGAAGGCACCTTTACAGGGGCAAAAACAGGAGGGAAAAAAGGGAAATTTGAAATTGCTAACAATGGAACGCTCTTTATCGATGAAATCAATCAAATGCCTTATAATTTGCAGCCTAAATTATTAAGAGTGCTTCAAGAACAAGAAGTAGATAGGATTGGAGGAGAAAAGAGTATACCCATTGATGTGAGGATTATAGCTGCATCTAATAAAGATTTATATCATCTTGTAAAAGAAAGTAAATTTAGAGAAGATCTATACTATAGATTGAATGTGGTTGAAATTGATGTACCCCCATTAAGAGAGAGAAGAGATGATATTTCAAGCCTCACAAAAATGATGATTGAAAAGTTTAATAATCTATTAGGAAAAAATGTAATAGATATTGATGATAGAATTATTAAAAGGTTTATGGATTATGAATGGCCGGGTAATGTAAGGGAGTTGCAAAATACAATAGAAAAAGCTATGAATTTTGTTGAAGAGGATACCCTTACCATGCAGCACTTTGATTTTAACTCAGAAGCTAATGATGAAATAGAATTAAGTCATTATGAAAATCCTATAGAAGAGGCAAAAAGACAAGCAGAAAGAATGATAATAAAAAAAGCCTTAAACAAATGCAATGGCAACAAAACAAAAACAGCAGAATATTTAAAAATTCCCAGAACGTTGTTATACCAAAAAATGAAGCGGTTAGGAATTGATTACTAAATGTAAGTATAAAAAGACAGTGTAAGTTATAAAATACACTGCTTTTTTTTTGATATTTTAGTGATAATATGAATGCTGTTTACAAGTGTAAGTTTATACAGACACTTAGTCATTCAATATAATTGATTTTTCAATGTTAAAAGAGGTTGGCATTATAATTGCGGATAATGAATTATAAATTTTTTAAATATCTACAAAATAAGACCAATAGGAGGTGAAATCACATAAATTTTTAGATTTTAATGCTTTATATTTAATGGAGGTGGAATTTTTTTGAAAGAATTTGTGAAATCAGACAATGGAAAAATTCTGTATTGGATCATTGGTATTATTGCAACCATTGTATTTGCATTTATATTGATACCTTCTTTGTTTTCAACAATTAATAAAATTGAGCCATTGATTGTTGGCGTACCCTACTTAATATTTATGGAATTTTTATTAGGAATGATATTGGCGGCCTTATTAGTATTACTATATTGGGTACAGAAAGTAAGGGGGGAATTGTAAATGAATATTTTTATTACACTTACAATGTTAGGCATTTATATTGCAGGACTTGCTTATGCCGTATACAGCAACCCTTTACCGGAGCAAAGTTTTGAAGATTTCGCTGTTGGAGGACGTTCTTTTGGCTGGCAGTTTATTACCATGACGATTATTGGTACCTGGTATCCAGGGTCATTACTAATTGGGTGGGCTCAAATGGGTTATGATATGGGTGTTACCTCTACTTATCTTATATTCTATACATTGGGCGGCTTATATATCTTTTTCTTAATATGCAGCCCGCTTTGGAAATTAGGAAAAGTGTATGACCTTAAAACCATGGGACAGCTGTTCGAACTTAGATATAACAGCAGAAGTTTACGAATTTTTGTAGGCTTAGTTGTTTTATTGGTTGAGCTGCCTTGGATTATTACAGAGCTACTTGCATCTGGGTATGCTATACAAGCCATTACTTATGAAAAAATACCTTTCAATTTAGGGATGACCATTATCGCAGTATTCTTTTTACTATATATTTTGTTCTCCGGAATGAGAGCAGTTATTATTGCAGATTACTATCAAGGATGGATGTTTTTAATAGGCGGTATGGTTCTATTTGGTGTAGCGGTTTACCATTTCTTTGGCGGCATCGGACCTATGCTTATGGAGGTACGTGATATTCAAGCAGAATTGCTTACTGTTCCAGGCCCTATGTCCGGATGGGGAGGCGAAGCTCCTGGTGCATTGTTTTGGCCGTCTCTAATTTTAATGGGCATGTTTGGAGCATATATGTGGCCATCTTTATTTTCCAGAATATTTGCTGCAGCATCTACTAAAGAATTGAAAGAATCTATAAGAATAACACCATTTGTAGCACCAATCTTTACATTGTTGATATTGTTGGTTGCAATAGGCGCATCCGCCAGACCGGAATTTAATACAGGAGACAGTGCATATGCTTTGGTCAATATGATCAGCTCAATGGGACCCGTAGCGGTTGCTACCATTTCAATACTTATTCTGGCTGGCGCATTATCCATGATGGATTCTATGATCAGCTCTTGGTCAATCGTTTTTGTAAATGATGTATTAACCCCATTTTTCCCTAATATGTCACCCAAGACACAGACAACTATTGCAAGGGTGTTTACCTTATTGGTAGGATTTGCAGGATTGATGATGGCGATGACGGATTTACCTACAATCGTCCAGTTGCTTACGCGTGTATATCAAGCAATTGTTCAAGTTTTCCCAGCTGTTTTCCTGGGATTAATCTGGAAAAAAGGCAACAAGTTAAGTGCATGGGGCGGCACTTTGACCGGTATCATAATCGTTGCATATTTTGCGTTTACACAACCTGATTATGTACCTTTTTTAAATGGTATGCAGGGAGGATTATTAGCACTTGCAATTAATTTTCTGGTTTATGTTGCTTTAGCATATGTTGGAAAACCGGAAAACAACGTAGACGAATTATTTATTGCTATAAAAACAAAAGATATTGATTTGAAAAGGTTAACTTAAAGGTAAATGAAGGAGGCTTTCTCATGGGTGGAACACAAATTATTATATTAATTGCTTTTATATTGGCTATTGTGATTGCTGTAACCACATCCAATAAAATAATGCGTCAGAATAGAGATAGAAAAAATTAAATTTAAAGGCTGGATATTTTCTAGCCTTTAAAAAAGTATTTACCAATGATGCAATAAGGATTATTTTAGCATATATGAGGAGTGATGTGATGTGATTACAGCAGAAAAAGCGGATATTGTCATAATAAGTGATGCTATTTATACCGGTCAACATAAGGATACCCTAGATGGATTTGTTGCAGTCAAAGACAACACAATAATGGCAGTAGGAGATAAGAAAGATATGGAGTCCGTTGTGGGTTCTAACACTCAGGTGTTTGATTATACCTCTAAATTTGTAATGCCGGGATTCTTTGATAGTCATACACATGTGATCATGGCCGGAATGTATCAGACACATGTGAATTTAGGTGAAGCTAAATCTGAAGATGAAGCAGCACAAATGGTAAAAAAATTTGCTGAAAGGGTACCGAATGATCCTTGGATTATTGGGTTTAATTGGTATCATGTATATTGGGAAAATAAAAAATTGCCTACAAAATTATCCTTAGATAAATATATAAAAGATCGACCGGTCTTTCTACTAAATGCTGAAGCTCATGGTGCATGGGTAAATAGTAAAGCTCTTGAAATTGCAGGCATTAATAGAGAAACTATGGATCCCACCTATGGAGAAATTGAACGATTTGAAAATGGTGATCCAACAGGGTATCTTTATGAAGAAGCACTGGGACTAATAGGCAAATATGCTCTTACCTTTAGTGAAGAGAAGGAAGAAAAGATGATTACAAAGTATATGGAAGGGGCATCTCGATATGGCATTACATCGGTAAATGATATGCAGCCTTATTTTGGTATGAATTTAGGCAGCCCAGATGTATATAAGTCCATTGAAAAGAAGGGTGAGCTAACCGTTAGGGTACATGCTGCTCCTGATCTAAGTAAGGATGTTAATGAGATCAAGCAATTACAAGAAAAATATAATTCTGAAAAATTCAAAATTACTTTACTGAAACAATTTGTTGACGGTGTTCTGACGACATTTACTGCATTACTTATTGATGAATATAGTGACAGATTAGGGTTTCGCGGTAATACGCTCAATAATATTAATAATCTTAGGAAGTGGATTGAATCGGCACATAAAGAGGCAATATCCGTTAGATTGCATGCTTGTGGTGACGGGGCCGTACGAGCAGCATTAGACTGCTTTGAATGTGCCATAAAAAAATTTGGAAAGAACAGCGCTAGACATGGCATTGAACATATTGAAGTTCTCCATCCTGAGGATATAAACAGATTCAAAGATTTAGGCATCATTGCTTCTATGCAGCCAGAACATCTGGCAATTACGCATAACTTTAAAGATAATCCTTATACATCCAGGCTGGGGCCAGAACGCTGCAAATATACTTGGCCCATAAAAACATTGTTAAGAAGTGGTGCAGTGGTTGCATTCGGGAGTGATTGTCCTGTTGTTGACAACAATCCTTTTCTTGAGATATATCGTGCTGTTACCAGGGTGCATAATGATGGAAAGCCAAAGGGTGGATGGAATCAAGATGAGAAACTAACCATTGAAGAGGCACTACATGCTTATACCTATGGATCTGCATATGGGGTAGGCCGTGAAAATGAAATAGGAACCATTGAGGAAGGTAAATTAGCTGATTTGATTGTTCTTGATCGCAATTTATTTGAAATTGATGTTGAAGCAATAAGGAGTACAGAAGTGGAGATGACATTAATGAATGGAGAAATAGTTTTCAAGAAACTTATGCCGGTTCATATTGGTATATAAGAAAAGAAACTAGGTAATATTATTTTAACTACCTAGTTTTTAAATTAAAAATTCATCTTATATGAAATAACTTTTCCAATATAATTGAATTCTTTACGATCACCGAATAAGAATATCTCATGATCTTTATTTTCCGGGACCAATATAATTGAGCCATTTTTTTCATAATAACGTCTTACAAAAGGTGTCCTGCTGTTTTTAGGGTAAAAAGCAACGACATCTCTATTTTTAAGTAATGTTTTTTTAGTTTTAACAATTTTTATATGGGCATTAACCGCTATCAAAGGTGTCATGGAAGAATCCCTTAAAAAGAAATAAGAACTTTCAGTTTGATCATCCTCACGTTGATAAACAGCACCTGACATGGTATTGAGTTCTTTAAAAAAATCATTTAAGTTGCATTCATTCATGCTTTGAATATACCTTGTTGACATGTCTAAAGAGGATACAACATCTAAATCATCTATGTAAGAACCTAACTCTTTGGAAATATCCATCTGTGCATCTTCTGATAAAGAATGTATGAGCGTTTTGTTAACAGAAGAAGACATTAAAATATAATTTCTTATTATCTCAGGCGCTTTTTCTAAATATCCTTGGAAAACAAGCTTCATTGGGTTATTGTCACCACAAACTATAGCTAATGTTTTGGATATTTCTTCAGAAGGCGGGGGGAGTTTTCCATTTTTTAATTGACTGATATAAGATGGCGTGACTTCATAATTCATATCAGCACATCGTTTGGTTATTTGCCTAAGCGATAACCCACTTTTTTTTATCATGTCATCAAGCATGTACGAATAGTTCACAGTATAGACCCCCTTATACTTATTACGTGTTAAGTATAACATTTACAGACAGTTAAATCAATAGCT
This sequence comes from Clostridia bacterium, assembly GCA_022360735.1. The sequence continues at coordinate 9,384 of JAKSCF010000560.1, read as the reverse complement.
AACATTTTTCGACACCCTTCAACATAAAAATAACTTGTATTTGCGTAAAAAAAATAGAAGATACTCAAACCTTCTATTATATTCTTGCATTTTATAAATAAGCAATTATTTACCGGTGTTTTTATTCAAGTTTTTCAATTAATCCTTTAAGCATATGGGCATGTCTGGCTTCATCACGTGAAGCTTCATCAATGAAGTCGTGTACTTCATCAAGATTAGCTTCCTTAGCTTTAACAGCCAATTCTTTTTTCATTTTATTAGAGCCCAACTCACCATTATACATCATTTTCAAATTATCGATGGTTTTAGTAGATATTTTTCCATTCAATTCTGCATAGCGTGCTGCATGATCTGCTTCTTCCCATGCTATTCTTTTTAAGACTTCTCCTACTTCAGGCAATCCTTCACGTTGTGCAGTTCTTGCCATAGCTAAATACAATCCGACTTCACCGGTTTCTCCTCTAAATTGACCCTCTAATGATTGTTTGAGTTCTTCGTGATCTTTAGCGATACCAATTTTGTTTTCGTTTAAATTATCCATATGTTAACCTCCAAACATCTATACTACCAATTAGTGTGTAACAATGATGAGAGGTTATGCATCTATTTTTTCTTACAATTGGGTCTGGGAAGGAAAACACCCTTGCTAACATGTCTTAAGTCTTCAATGGAGTAAAATAAATTAGCGTCTACAGATTCAATAATTTCTGTAACTTGATTTAATTCTTTTCTTCTAAAAATGCAAAACAAGATGTTGGTTTTATCAATTTTCCCCATACCTTCAATAATGGTAATGCCAAAACCTTTTTCACACAGCTTATTCATTAAATCATTTGTTTTTTCTTTAATTACGAATATTCTTGCAGACAATACCCCTAGCGCCAGCTTCTCCTCAATCAACATTCCTACAAAGTTCCCTGCAGCAAAACCACCTGCATAAGCGATATAACATACTATATTGTCGGCATATTTCATTATACTGCTGATGACTACCACCCATATCAATACTTCAAAAAAGCCAAAAACCGGTGCAATATATTTTTTACCTCGAGAAACATATATAATCCTTAACGTCCCAAGGGTAACATCCATAATTTTTGAAAAGAATATTAAAATGGGTAAGATAACCCAAGTAAAAAGTTCATTATTTATTGCCAATGCATCTAACATAATTTATGATTCTCCTTCCATCATTTATTATATGCTTTTCGATAATAAAATCAATTAGAATTAAGCCTTTTTTCACGATATTTTTACAAATTTTTTATATGAAATAATACCTAAAAAAGAATAGGACCATTTATTTAAGGAAAACTAATTTTAGGAAAAACAAGAAAAAAATAAAGGATGGTAGATAATATTATGGATCATGATATGTTTTGTTATCAGTGTGAACAGACTTTAGGCAGCAAAGGTTGTGTTAAGGCAGGGGTATGTGGGAAAAACGCTACGGTTGCAAATCTACAGGATGTTCTAATTCATCAGTTGAAAGGTATTGGATTTTATGGTCAAAAAACCTTAGAAAATGGTAGGAAAATAAGAAGTGAAATAAATAAATTCGTAGTAGATACTATGTTTGCCACATTAACGAATGTCAATTTTGACGAAACAAGATTTGTAGAATATATTAAAAAGGCTAACCACATAAAAGATGAATTAAAAGAATCAGCAGGAAACATCACGAATGTTCCTAAAGCTGCAGAATACAGAGCGCCGGACACTATGGAAGAGATGTTGGCAGATGCTCCAAATGTAGGCATAATGGCAGACGAGGATTTGGATATGGATATTCGCTCTTTACGAGAGCTATTAATTTATGGGTTTAAAGGAATGGCAGCATATGCCCATCATGCTTACGCCCTAGATCGTTTTGATGATGAGGTCAATCATTTCTTCTATAAAGGACTGGCAAGTACCATTGATGACAGCCTAACTATAGAAGACTACTTGGGACTCAACATGGAATTAGGAAATATGGACCTTAAGTGTATGGAAGTCTTAGATTCAGCCGTTACAGGTAATTTTGGCAATCCAGAACCTACGGATGTATTGGTGACAACAAAAAAGGGTCCATTTATCATTGTATCGGGTCATGATATGAAAGACTTGAAAAATTTATTGGAGCAAACAGAAGGAAAAGGTATTAATATCTATACCCATTGTGAAATGCTGCCGGCTAATGCCTATCCTGAGCTAAAAAAATATAAGCATCTTATAGGAAATTTTGGTGGTGCCTGGCAAAAGCAGCAAGAAGAATTTGATGGTATACCCGGATGTATTCTTATGACCACCAACTGTGTACAAAAGCCAAGAGACAGCTATAAAGACCGATTATTTACTACCAGTATTGTCGGCATGCCGGAATGTCCGCATATAGATGAAGTCAATGGTAAGAAAGATTTTACACCAATGATTGATAAAGCTTTAGAACTGGGAGGATTTACAGAGGACGAACCTGAACAAAGAATCCCTATAGGGTATGCACATCATACCATCCTAAGTCATGCCGGTGACATTGTTGAACTGGTTAAAAAGGGAGAGATAAAACATTTCTTTTTAATCGGCGGCTGTGATGGTGCAAGACCTGGAAGAAATTATTATACTGAATTTGCGGAAAAGACACCTAAAGATACATTTATCTTGACCTTAGCCTGCGGTAAATTCCGATTTAACAAATTAGACCTTGGTACTTTAGGAGGGTTCCCAAGAATATTAGACTGCGGACAATGCAGTGATTCATATTCAGCTGTAAAAGTTGCCACTGCTTTAGCAGATGCATTTAAATGCAGTGTCAATGAGTTGCCGCTTTCCTTAATTTTATCTTGGTATGAACAAAAAGCAGTGGGTATTCTATTGGCTTTATTAGCTTTGGGCATACAAGACATTCGTTTGGGTCCAACATTACCGGCTTTTATAACGCCTAATGTGTTACAGGTGCTGGTAGACAAATTTAATATCAAACCTATCTCAACACCGGATGAAGATTTAAAAGATATTTTAGGATAAAGCCAAAAAAACACAGGAAACTTTAAATAGTTTTTTTTTGAATTTTATGTGAACAAATGTAAAGCATTAAAATAAACAAAAAAAACCATACTATTAATGAACTAAAATTTTAAAATTAATTGATTGGAGGGAAAATTTAAATGCCTAAAAATGAAAGCATTGGATGTAATGTAACTGAATGTCGATACCACAGTAACGAAGGTCAGTATTGTTCTTTAGACAAAATTCAAGTTATCAAACATGGCATGTCTGCAAAATCAATCGAACAGACGGATTGTGGAAGTTTTGTAGCAAAATAGTATTCTCAAAGGTACTGCTGTTTAGCAGTATCTATTCATTACATATATGGTTTAATAAAATGGCTAGAGAAAATCTCTAGCCATTTTATATAAAAAATATACTCAATATATAACAAAAATAACTATTAATATTCATATAATGATAATAGCAACATATATCTTAGGGGGTATTTGATGAATGATAATAGAATAATTTATAAATATGACTTTGAGTTTTACGAAGATGATAATCATATAAGCCAAACTTATTTATTGCTAAAAAATTTAGCAAATTCAAGTGGATACCAAAGAGGACTATTTAAAAGCGTATATAAGAAATTTGAAAAATTAAAATTATTGGGGATTAGGTCAGAACTGCCTGATTTTGAACCTGTATCAGATGAATTATGGCAAATGCGAACCAAACATCCGGAAGGCAGTCTAAGAATTATTTTAAGTGAGCATCCTACCAAAGAAAAACATTTTTTGATTCTGAATTGTTATAATATTAGATCTTTTAGGACACCCATGTATGAGATAGAAAAAGGAACTGAAATGTATGAATCCTTCGTACAAAGATATGGAGGTGGAAGTCATGAAATCGAGTAAAGATTTAAATGATTTATTAGAAAGAAATTTTGGAATACATGAGCAAGAGGAGCTTATCCATAGCGCTTATATCAGCGCACGGATTACAGAATTGAGATTATCTTCAGGATTAACGAAAGCAACTCTATCAAGAAAGTGTGGTATTTCTCAATCGTCACTGGTTAAAATTGAAACCAACGATATTGCTCCAAGAGGTGACGCATTAGCCAAAATTGCAGATGCGTTGGAATGTAAGCTTGATTTAAAAAGCGTCAATATAGAAGATAATCACCCAACGGTACAAAGAGACGAAATATTATCGCAAATAAAAAAACTGAATAAAGAAATTGAAGCATTAACCAGTAGGATTAATAGTCTTTATAAAGAATAGGCATTGTTAATACATGGTTTGAAACAGAAATATTAATATTAAAAATAATGGCGAATTTTTGCGTTCGCCATTATTTATTTTAACAATAATTATAAACGATTCTAAAGAAATTGCAGATTATGCTGAGTATAAGTATAATAGTAAAGAAAAGTATTGTTGAATTAAGATAAAGCTTTAGGAGGTGGGCCTTAATGCTTGATGGAGTCATGACCATAGACAAAGAGTGCCTAGAAGAAACTGCAATCAAATATTTTTGTGAGGCATGCGGATTTGATACTGAAAAAGAAAAGCATAATAAAATGTTTGAAGAGGCTTTGCTTGTCAGAGACAAAATCATAGATAAAATTAATATCAGAACCGTTGTGAGACATTTTAATGAAATGAATTTATCAGGTCAAACCCTTACATTAGATAATGTAACATTACACTGTAATGTATTTGAGCAGTTTGATAATGATAATGTGAAAGGTATTTATGCTTATGTCTTAACTGCAGGCGATGCCAAAATAGAAGATGATGAATCCGTTTTAAATATGTACTACGCCTATACTTGGGGTACGGCATATGTAGATGCGGGAAGAGATTTTATAGAAAAAAGAATAAAAGAAGCATGTCAAGAAAGCAATAAAGACTCTCAAGTATTTGTTTCAGATTCCTTCGGCCCAGGATACTATGGTATGAGTACTGATGAAATTTCCAAACTTTTTGAATTAGTGGACGCAGAAAAGATAGGCGTCAAATTAATAGACAGTACTATGATGAACCCTGTGAAATCTTGTTCAGGTATATATATAGCTATCAATAATAAGAATCAATTACCAAAAGTAGATTGTAAAGCATGTATTTCAAACCCCAATGGATGCCGCCACTGCAGGATAAAAAAATCATAACGCAAGATGAGAAAGAAGGCTTGATCAATTGATAATTACTTTTATGCCATCCAACAAAAAACAAATTGCAAATGAAGGAGATAACCTTCTAAAAACAGCCCAAAAAGCTAACATCTTAATAGATGGAACGTGTGCGGGTAAAGGACGTTGTGGAAAGTGTAAGGTGAGAGTGACATCCGGAAAAATTTCTGAGCCAAATGATATTGAAAAAACATTACTTAAGGGTACAGAGATAGGTGAAGGATACCGATTGGCTTGCTGCGTGTCCATAGAAGATGATATGACAGTTGTATTGCCGGAATTCAATAGTTCTTCATCTCGTAAAAAGAAATTAACTTACTTACCTAAGAATTTTGTACCTAATGGTAATATCAAAAAATATTTTATTGAAATAGAGTCAGCGTCTTTAGAAAATCAAAAGAATGATGTGAAAAGAATTATAGAAGCGCTACCGGATAATGGGTATCGTATTGGTTCTTCTTTAATACCCAAAATACACGATTTACTCAAAAATAATTCAAAAATGACTGTCACCACAAATGGTAGACATATTATTGCCTTAGAAAAAGGCAATACCACAAACAGTTGTTATGGTATTGCTTTTGATATAGGAACGACTACCGTGGTATCTATGCTTTGGGATCTTAATGAGGGTAAATTGATAGACATTGTTGCAAAAACCAATCCGCAAAATGTTTTTGGTGCAGATGTCATATCCCGAATATTATACAGTACTGAAAGTCCCGAAAATTTATCTATGTTAAAAATGAAAATACGGGATTGTTTTAATGATACGATTTATACATTTAAAAAAAACCATGGCATTGATGAAAATCATATTTATGATGCCACTGTAGTAGGGAACACCACAATGAGCCATTTATTCTTAGGTGTAAGTCCTGAAAATCTTGCCAGATCACCTTTTACACCTGTATTTTGTGATCCTATTGACATGACTGCGAAAGAGCTGGCGTTAAAGATGAATCCTGCGGCCAATGTGCATTTGCTATCTAATATAGCTGGTCATGTGGGTTCGGATATAGTGGGTGTGCTTTTAGCAACGGAGATGACACAATTAAAAGGATTAAATTTGGTCATTGATGTGGGAACAAATGGAGAAATATTATTAAGTCAAGATGGACGTATCATCACCTGTTCAACTGCTGCAGGACCTGCATTTGAAGGTGCGGAAATATTTCAGGGCATGAGAGCTTCAAAAGGTGCAATAGAGAGAGTAAAAATAGAAGATGGTGAGGTAAATATTGAAGTCATAGAAGATGAAGAACCCATAGGAATTTGTGGTTCAGGACTTATTGACGCATTGGCTCAAATGTTAGATACAGGCATTTTAGATTATACAGGAAAGCTTGATACTCAAGAATCGGCAAAAGAAAAGGGACTGGCCGACTCATTGGTTTCACGTTTACGAAAAGACAAGAATGGCAACGAATTTGTTTTAGCTTGGGGGAAAACCGGAGATGATGTTGTCATTACTCAAAAGGATATTAGGGAAGTGCAGCTTGCAAAAGGCGCAATATATGCTGGGATTAAACTCATGCTGAATCACATTGGAGCTAAAGCAGAGGATTTACAGCGCATTATCTTAGCAGGAGCTTTTGGAAACTACATCAAAACAGAAAGTGCTTTAAAGATAGGCCTATTTCCAAATATGAAGAAAGATAAGGTTATTTCTGTTGGAAATGCAGCAGGAGCAGGTGCATGTATGGCCCTTCTATCAAAAGATGAACGTAAAAAGGCGTATGCAGAATCACAACAGGTTGAGCATTTAGAGCTCTCAACACATACTGATTTTCAAACTGAATATATGAATGCTATGTACTTTCCAGAATAATTAAAACTAAAGGGTAGATTGGAAAGTGAGCATAGTTTTATATAAAATGAGATGTCATTACTATAACACAATCGGAAACCATAACATATAATATACGGGGTACAAACCCATAGTATGGAAAGGAAGATTTATTATGGAACAGTACACTGTTGTAGTGGACAACTCTAACACGCTTCACTTTATTAATTTGAAGACATTTTTTGTAGACTATACGTTAAATATAGATTACGATATCATGGATGTTGTCGTTTCAAAAGATAATAAGAAAGCATATGTGACAGCTTCAGATCCACATTATTTGCTGGAAATTGATTTGAATTCCGATAAACCCTATTTGAAAAATGCAATACCTTTACCCAGTGATGCCCAAGGTATTGCATTAACACCAAATAATCGATGTGCCGTAACAGTAAATGGTGGATCAAGTCATATAGGTTTAACGGGCATCCAATTAGAGCTTGGTCATGTTTTTAATTTGCATGTTGATGCTCAAGCAGTAACTGCCTCTACAAACTCACGGATATTTATAGCAGATTATTTGAAAGATAGAATAAGGCTTTACGCTATTTCTGATGAGGGAACTTTAACAAACACAAATCAGGAATCACTGAATGTTGCCATAACTAATCTAGGGGCAACTACAGATGAAAAGTTTATATTTACTGTTTCTTCTATCGGGCATCAAGTTCAGGTGCTGGATGTTAGCAGTGAACAGTATTTTGGTGTTGCCGGTGAAATCTCAACAAAAAACCAACCACAGTCTATGGTGATTAACAAAGCCAATGACAAGGTTTATGTTCTTGAAGAAAATTGTATTGAGATATTCAGCTTTAATCCCATAGCTAAAACACTTTCACTTGTGAATACCATAGAGCATGGCATGGGTATAACACCTTTTTACGGTATAAACCAAATTGCATTATCGCCGGATGAAACCTTAATAATTTTTTCATCTACCGATTCAGTTAATATTTATACGGCAGAGGGTGAATTTATAAAAAAAATAGATATCACACCTTACGGAGGTATAGCAACCTATTGGAGTCAGGAAATCATGCCTATTCAATATGATTTATTGGTTACAAGCGGTTATGATTTAGTCATGATGGATTCTAAACAACTGGTAGAAAAAGGGCGTATTAGGTTATGGGATTATTCAAGTATACTGAATACCCTAGCAGTTACAAGTGATGAAACAACTGCCGTAGTTACAGATTTGTATGGTACAAAGATATTCCAGATAGACCTAACGAAGAATATTCCGGAGGTTACGCATACTGCTAGGACACCTTCACCGGTGCGTTGCAGTGCCATAACTCCGGATAATAACTATGCTGTAATGAATAGTTATAAATATTGGTTGCGTGAATTATACACTTATAACTTAGAAAACCAAACAATAAAAAAAATTGAAACGACAATATGGGACTTTGCAATAAATCCTAGCAACGGAGATGTTTATGGTAGTAAGATTTTCACCGACTTAATAGAAAAATACCATATAGATGATGAAGGACAATTGACGTATACCGGACAGCAGGCTGATGGTGGTTCATCTCCGTTAGCTTTTCACCCAAGCGGCAACTTTTTATTTGCAAATTATGAAAGTTATATAGCTGTAATGGATACCTCAAGTCCTGATTATTTTGGGGTTGCAAGTAAAGCAGAAGTAATGGGTTCAGGTACAATTTTAGTTAATAAAGCCGGCGATAAGATCTTTGTATTAGGAGGGGGCAGAATATCTCAGTTTGCTTTTGATACGGTATCTAAACGGCTGACTTTTGTTAACAGCTTTGAGCATAACCTTAATTTATACGGATATTTTTGCAAGCCTGTAATGATATTTAATGAAGACGAAACAGAGCTTATCATACTAACCTCTGACAGTATAGTAAAGTATACTACAGAAGGTGAATGGTTGAATGAGAAGGAACTATACTTTCCTAATGGTCTTGTATTAGTCAATAAGTAAATAATTTAAAAATATCTTTCTAATAAAATTATAAGAACACTCGATTTATGGAGTGTTCTTATTTTTGGTGCTTACGGTTTATTATGAATGCTATGTACTTTCCAGAATAAAGAAGCTAATCAAGCTGGAAAGGGAAGTTAGCATTATAGAACAGTCCATACAACCAGAACATATAATAAATGTGGGGTACAAACCATAGTACAGAAAGGAAGATTTATTATGGAACAGTACGCTGTTGTAGTGGACAACTCTAACACGCTTCACTTTATTAATTTGAAGACATTTTTTGTAGACTATACGTTAAATATAGATTACGATATCATGGATGTTGTCGTTTCAAAAGATAATAAGAAAGCGTATGTGACAGCTTCGGACCCACATTATTTGCTGGAAATTGATTTGGATAC
>JAKSCF010000352.1 GCA_022360735.1 Clostridia bacterium | reverse complement strand
ATATGCTGCAAGAGAGTCCAACAAACATCGAAAACTTGAAACAAAAAACAGAACGGCTGAGTTGGAACTATCATCTATTAATCCTTTTATTGAAATTTTGGATGAAGACAAAAAGCAAAGCATTAAGGAGAAACTGGTGGACAAATATTTTGGTAACAACCAATCTCATGACATCTCTGAAGGGAAAGAGGAAGAGGTATCAATTGTAGGTTTTGAAAAAATCTTGAAGGCTGTACTGCCATTTATCAAAAAATAATCACAGTGCGCAACAAACACTAAAATGAATATTCGAACAAGCTATATCTGTGCTTCTAGCAACTGGAAAGCACAAACTCATTTTGGTTGGACGTTAAAAGTGTTTACCAACTTACCAAAGTTCCCTGTGTGCCCGATTATTAAAATCATATTAAATATTAATTGTGATATATCACATATTATTAATATAAATACAACCGCTCGATCAAATACCATCTATAATGCAAAACATTGTGTTTTGATGGTTAAACCGTTACCATCAGCATCAATAATTTAAACTTCCAATATCATAAGCGATATCAGATAGAATTTTGTGCTTGGTTTCCAATTTGTGACCTCTTCCATAGTTGAGACCTGGCTTTTTATGTCCCATTAGCTCATCTATAATTTCTTCCGGTGCGCCCATTTCTCCGTAATCACGAAGCCGGTCTTTGAAAGTATGACGTAGTGAATAAGCACTATGTTCAGGTGTTGGCCTCAAGCCTTTTGTTGTAAGAAAATCATTTATTGAGGCAGAGAGACTTTCGGCATTTCCAAGATGCATAAACCCGTGAGGCATTTTTTTAAAAGCAATTAGTGCTGAACCGACCAAAGGAATTTTTCTTTCGGAGCTTGGAGTTTTTAGTTTGTAGCCTTTTCTAGGTCTTACCCATACAAAGGGTATTTTTGTACCTAAAAAAATATCTTCTTCAGGCAGCAAACCGAAAAGCTCACATTGTCTCATACCAGTATCAGCAATTGCCCAAAATCCATATTTTTCCACTACATCCAAGTCTTGAACCGCTGGAAGGAGAACATCTTGAACATACGTGGCTTCAAAAGGTGGTCTACTATTAGTTGTTTCTTTAAAGGATGTTTCTGCGAATAAAGCTCCAATATCAAGATCAATTTCTTTTTTTGTCGAAACTGTTTTAAGAACATCTTTCAAGCATGATAGTTGTTTGTTTGCTGTATTGGCTTTGTATCCAAGTTGAATACGCTCATTCCACCAATCCCAAAATTTCAAAATCTCTGATCTTGAAACTTCATCAAGATGCTTGACGGTGGTAACTTTAATGAAATTATTGATTGCTGCTCTTCTAACATTTTTCCATTTTCTAATTTGATCTTTGGACATTTCTACTAAACGATCATGAACAAGGCCTTCAAATAATTTCCAACATTCTGATAGCGGTATTTTAGGCTTGTCTATCCCACCAAGCAAAGCCTCAGTGTTAGCTTCTTCAGATTTACCAAAAGCACTTTTACCTGTCTTTGATAATCGTTGAGTAATTTCTATGAGAGCTGAGGCTGCTACTTCTTCAGAGGTTCTATATGCAAATCCGTGTGCTTTGGCTAATTTAACGGCGGCTAAATATTTGTGATCAAGATCATTCACGTTATCTGAATGTATCAAAGATTTCCAAAAATTCTCAATTTGATCGTTGTAAATGTCAGCTCGAATAAGTGCTACTCTATCATCCTTCGTTTTGAGAGATATTTGAACTTCCTTACGTAGATCTAGGTGTGCGACTTCTGCTGGTACTCTCCTTCGATATCTATACCAATCACCAACTTTCATTAGGTAGTTTGAAGACATTTAGACCTCATTTGTGTAGCGTTTTATGTAACAAATTGTGTGGCATTTTACTGTACAGTGATGTTGCCACAAAATCAATGAAGCTAAAATTATTTAATTAAATCAATTTATAAGGGGAAAAATAGGTCTTTTAAAATTGCGGAAAAATGGAGCGGGTGAAGGGAATCAATAAATTCTTACATAACTTTTAACACATTGTTATTATTATATTTTTTAATTACTCATAATACCTCTTCTTCAAATTGTGTAGCGTTTTGTGTAGCACTTTGTGTATCAATTTTGTTACCTAAACAAATAGCTTTTTTAAGCAACACTTGTTGTTGCTCAAGTAAAGCGATCTCATTTTCCAAGCGTTCAAATATGGGTAAATAACGTTCTCCATAAAGAGCAATTATTTGAGCACATCGGTCACGAGCGGCAATAATTTCTTCTTTTGTTGGTTCGCCCATTTTTGTGATTTGATCCTTTCTTTATTGGATAGGATTATAGTCCTATGCAACCGATTTGGTCAAGCATTTGTTCTCTTTTTGTTCTCATTCGGGTGTGCAATTGAAGTTCGTATTTGGGTCAATGAACCCTTGAAATTTCAGGGGGGTGATCTCCCCTGACGTGGTGTGTGATAGTAAGATTTGGAATATGGTTAATCACCTGAGAGGTTCAAATGTGAAGCACAATATCTGTAAGTCACGTGTAAAAGTTGAGACTATTGATGGTTCAAAGCGGATGCTGATTTGTGACTTGATTGTAAAATTTCAAATATGAATGTTTCGCTTTGCTGGCTGTCAAAATGCCAGGCTGAAAGTACGAAAAAAGGGATTGATCCAGCACCGAAAGAGGCGGCTAAATCATCCCTTCATTATGAGGTGAATTTTACAGGAGTTAATTAAAACAATGATAGCTGTTCTGCCGGTTGGCCTGCTCGTTTCGTGGCGTTCTTGTCGAACTTTACTGGCTTTGGTTTTGGCGATTCCGTCCAAATATAGGATTGTTCTTTTTCGATGGGTATGATCCCCGGCCCAGCGGTGTTAATGTGCCAACCGCCGTACCATTCCATTGACAGGCTGTCCATCCATGCGACTTCGCCACATAATTTATTCAGGTAAAAATTCAGAACGGCCATCTTTGCGCATGTGTTGTTGTTATCGGCTCCGAAAAAGTAATTACGATAATGCAGTTTTGCAGCGCTTAACAACATACGGCCCGATCCACAGGCCGGGTCTAAAATGCGTTTACCGTTCTCTTCTTGGTCGCCTAGTTGCATTCGTGCCATTAACTCACATATATGATCGGGCGTAAAATATTGCCCGTTCTCCCCTTTGGTGATGTATTCCATGTAAAAATCTCCCAGAATGTCCGAATAGGGGTTGTCCAGTACATTTAATTGCAGGATACCTAAAGCAGTTCCAAAGGTGTTTAAATCATCCTTCTCGTAAGGTTTGATTGTGTCCATATATAACGCTTCATTGGCTTCGTCTTTTTCTTGCAGGCGGCTTTGAATATTGGTGCGGTGAAAGCTGCAAATGCCCACAGTAAGAAGATCGTTAAAGGCTTTTGCGAGGTCATATTTTCGGCCTAAAGGGGTGAGCGTTTTTGCAAGCTTCTTGTAATGATCGGTCATTGATCATAGCTCCATCGTAAAATTTGGTTGATGAGTAGAAAAGGCGGCGTCCACGGATTGCTGGTGGACGCCATGAGATAGGTACTGCACTCTATGCGGGTTCTGCTTTGTGAATGCCGACTTGTAAGGGGGGTGGCAACCAGCCGCTATCTTCAAGACGCTTTTCTGCGGCTTGGGCGAGATCGCCTT
>JAKSCF010000388.1 GCA_022360735.1 Clostridia bacterium | reverse complement strand
TGAAAATTTCGACAGAGAAAAGTACTGCAGCTGCATTCAGTGCAAGCTTGATGTTGCCTGCTACGTACTTAACAATACAAAACCGAGATATTCAGTCTCCAGCAGGGGTATAGTTCATCATGAAATGGATTATATCAATAAACTTTGTCAGAATATTAAAACAACTAAGAATTGTACAATGAACTGATTTAAATAAGATTATATAATTTTTAAAAAGACCCAGTATTTTAAATTTATAAAATTAAAGGAGGACGATTATGAAAGCTATAATCTTAGGAGCAGGCGTTATAGGTGGGTACGCAGCTCGATGCTTAGTTGGTTTTAACGAATTGACAGAGGTTTGCATAGCAGATATTAATGCGCAAAGTGCAAAAGAATACGCTCAAACTTTAGGAAGTATCACAACCTACAAACAAGTAGACATCTATACCCCTCAACAATTACGACAATCATTAAGAGGCTATGATGTTGTAGTCAATTGTGTTGGCCCATTTTACAAGAATGCTGACCTAGTTATAAAGGCAGCTATAGACGAAAAAGTTAATTTTGTGGATATCTGTGATGATTATGATGCTGCAGAATTATTGCTGTCATATAACGAAAAATGCAAAAAAGCCGGTATTACAGCCATAATATGTGCCGGCGCCAGCCCGGGAATGATGAATATCTTTGCAGCTGTCGGTGCAAGTAAAATGCAGCAAGCTGAAGAAATTGATACAAGTTGGATCGAAAATAGTATAGATGCGGTAGGTGCTGAAACTGTATTTTATCACGCGGCACACTTTGTAGATGGACTTATTCCTCAATTTTTAGATGGCAAACAAGTCAATGTACCTGCATTGTCAGGAAAAGAAGAATTTGATTTTCCTGCAATCGGAAAATACCCGGTTTATTTTGTTGGACATCCGGAGCCTGTCACAATTCCAAGATTTATAAAAGGTTTGAAAAAAGTTACCAACAGAGGCAATGGCTATCCATTATCTCAAGATTATAAAGAAAGCTTCTTAGGATTTTTAGCTCAATTGGGATTTACAAATAAAGATATTGAAGTTAATGTTAAAGGCAACATGATTACGCCAAGAGATTTCCTATGCAGCTATCTCCCTATTGTTCTAAGCAGCGAGCTTCCGGAAGAGTTTGAAGTTACGGACGTAGAAAATATGCCCCATTTTATAACAAGAGTTGATGTGAAAGGATACAATCATGGTAAACCTGCTCAAATCATATATTTTTCAACCTGCGAGCATACCAAAATTGCAACAGGCGGCACGGCTGCATATATTGCCCGTCTCATAGTAAATGGCAGCATGAAAACCAAAGGCGTAATGGGACCTGAAGCTTGTGTAGAATCCATGGATCAAAATAATTATTTTAAATATATGAAAGAACACGGCGTTACCATGTCTGAAGTAATAAAAACTGAAACTGAGTTAGGTGTATCATCATAGTAAAGAAAATTTGTCTATTATTATCAAGATTTATTCCATATCTTTGCTAAGAATCGTACCTATTCTTCACAGAATAGGTACTGAACTCATTATTATAAGGTAATATAATTAAGCTAATTTAAAACCGAAAGGAGAAAAAATAATGAGGTACATGGTTCTTGGTTCAGGTGAGGTTGGCTCTGTTGTTGCAAAGGATTTGGGAAGCATTAATGAAACAACACAAGTATGCGTTGCGGATATAAATCTAGAAGCAGCTCAAAAACTGTCGCAACAAATTGGTTCTAAAGCCGATGCATGTCGAATTGATATTTATGAGCAAGATGGTCTTTTAAACTCAATAAAGGGCTATGATGTGGTGGTTAACACTGTAGGTCCATTTTACAAAACCGGTACAATTGTTTTAAAAGCGTGTATTGATGCCAAAGTAAATTACGTGGATATTGCAGATGATTCTGCTGCTGTAAAAGAACTCCTAAAATTTGAAAAAGCGTGTGAAAACGCCGGTATAACGGCTATTATTTCCCATGGCGTGAGTCCCGGTGTTACAAATATGCTTGGACTGCTAGGGGCAACAAAGATGGATGAAGTAGATGAAATAAATACCTCATGGGTAGAAAGCAGTCTCGGCTCTGCTATTGGACCTGCTAATATTTGGCACGGATTGGAAATGGGCAGCGGAATGATTCCTCAGTTTCTCGATGGTAAATTAGTAGATGTTCCTGCTATTTCAGAAGCTGAGAGTCTAAAATTTCGTGAACCCCTTGGAGAGTATCCCGTCTATTACGTGGGTCATGGAGAACCGGTATCTCTTCCTAAGTATATTAAAGGATTAAAAAAGGTTACCAACAAAGGTAATTTATGGCCGGATGTTATGGATTTTAATATTCTTACGGTTTATGACAAGATTGGCCTGGCCAGTACTGATACATTGAAAGTAGGAGAAGTAGAGCTTTGCAAAAGAGACATTGCTGCCTACAGTCTTTTAGACATAATAGATTCATT
>JAKSCF010000714.1 GCA_022360735.1 Clostridia bacterium | reverse complement strand
AATGCAAGTATAATCCTAATTTTTTCATTTTAAGCAACCTCCTTTTGAAACAGGGGACAAGGGACAGAGGACAGATTAATTGAGATTTTGTGCAACAAAATCCTCCTTATCTAACCTTCTCTTTTTTTCAACTACTGCACATAACCTATCACTAACTCAGGGAGATGTGTGGTGTATAATTTGTAATGAAAATTTTACACCACGCAGCTCCCGAACATCAATCAAAACTTAAAGGTTTACAAATACTACTTTATTATAATAAATTTGTGCACTAATTTCTTACACAGCATTCTAGCTGCAATAAAATTACAGGAATCTTGCTGTCAAGATTCCTGTAATTTTATATTACTTTTTATCATCATACTTCAATACTGCCGTAAATGCCTCCTGCGGCACTTCTACTTGACCAAACTGTCTCATACGCTTCTTACCTTCTTTTTGTTTTTCAAGAAGCTTCTTCTTTCTTGAAATGTCGCCGCCATAGCATTTTGCCAAAACATCTTTTCTCATAGGCTTTACCGTTTCTCTAGCTATGACCTTAGTCCCAATAGAGGCTTGAATGGGTACAGCAAACATATGCCTTGGAATAACTTCTTTTAGTTTTTCACAAACAAACTTGCCTCTGCTTTGTGCTTTACTCTCGTGAACAATCATAGAAAAAGCATCAACCATCTCTTTATTCAATAATACGTCCAGCTTAACCAATTTTGATCTTGCATATCCCTTTAATTCATAGTCCAAAGAGCCATATCCTCTTGTCTTTGATTTTAATGCATCAAAGAAATCATAAATCACTTCATTCAGAGGCATATCATAATGCAGCATGACTCTTTTCTCATCTAAATATTCCATGTGCTTCATTGTACCACGTCGATCTTGACACAATTCCATAATACTTCCTACATATTGATTAGGAACCATAATATTGGCCTCTACAATAGGTTCCTCCATATATGAAATTTTTTGTTCTGCAGGTAAATTACTTGGATTTTGTATCATATCTACAGAACCATCGGTTTTATACACTTTATAAATAACACTTGGAGATGTGGTGACAATAGCTAAATCGAATTCTCTTTCTAACCTTTCCTGTATAATCTCCATATGAAGCAGACCCAAGAATCCACATCTAAATCCAAATCCTAATGCAACGGAAGTTTCCGGTTCAAATACAAAAGCAGCATCATTCACTTGCAGCTTTTCTAAAGCATCACGTACATTTTCATATTTTTCACCTTCAGCAGGATAAATACCACAATAAACCATTGGCACTACTTTTTTATAACCCGGTAAAGGCTCTTTAGTAGGATCATCTGCAAGGGTTATGGTGTCCCCAACTCTGGCATCAGCTACCTGTTTTATACTTGCAGTGATATATCCCACATCTCCTGCAGAAAGCTTTGAAACAGGTGCAGCATGAGGTGAAAAAACGCCTACCTCAGTAACCTCATAGTTTTTCTCTGACGCCATCATTTTGATTTGATCCCCTTTTTTGACCACGCCATCTATGACACGAATATAAACCGTAACACCTTTATAGTTGTCATAAAACGAATCAAAAATCATTGCTTTTAATTTACCATTCTCATCCCCTTCAGGGCAGGGGATTTTATGAACTATGGCTTCCAGTACATCTTCAATATTCAAACCTTCTTTTGCTGAAATTAAAGGTGCATCCTGCGCATCTATCCCAAGGATATCCTCTATCTCTGTTTTTATTTCTTCTGGTCGAGCACTGGGTAAATCAACTTTATTAATAACCGGAACAATTTCTAAATCCTCTTCTAATGCCAAATATACATTGGCCATAGTCTGTGCTTCAACACCTTGTGTCGCATCTACAACCAATACAGCCCCTTCACAGGCTGCTAAGCTTCTGGATACTTCGTAGTTAAAATCTACGTGTCCTGGTGTATCTATTAAATTAAATTCATATTCTTTGCCGTCTTTAGCCTTATATGCCATTCTTGTTGTTTGAAGCTTAATGGTTATACCTCTTTCTCTCTCTATATCCATATTGTCGAGAAATTGGGCTTTCATATCTCTTTCAGAAACCAATCCGGTTTTTTCTATCATCCTATCTGCAAGGGTTGATTTACCATGATCGATATGTGCAATGATACAAAAGTTTCTTATATTTTCTTGTGTACCGCTCATGATTTCCTCCTAATACATTTTTCTTCAATCTAGAAAGGTCGCTATTATTCAACAGCCACCTTTATACATCAACATATTATAACATAATATATAATAAAAAGTATCCAATTTTTTCTTAAAATCATATCTTTTGAATGCCTTTAGGAGAAAAATCTTTATCCTTTATGAGTTCTTCCCATTTTCTTCTTATCTTATATATAGAGATTTTTGTCTTTGTAGCAAAGGTATTGATCTTTTCCTCAATATCTTCAATAACTTCTTTACTATTTACATCCAGTTCATACCCAAGTAAAAAAATTTTAATCATTTCACTATCCATTCGCTTACATCCTAGGACCATTTCTTTCTCGAATCCCATCATATTGCTGTATTCATTATCAACTACAAAAACCCCTCCAAATAAAAGAAAGATAAGAAAAAAAATTAAGATTT
>JAKSCF010000278.1 GCA_022360735.1 Clostridia bacterium | reverse complement strand
AGCCCTAGCAGTAATCTTTGATTACGTCGCAGGTCTCATACAGAAATTCTCCAATCTTGAAGCCCTAACACAGAATCTCTGATTCTGCTGTAGGTCTCATGCAACACGAAAGAAATCTCTGATTTCGTCTTCGTGACTGCTCGATTGGTTAGAATTTTTCAGTTCTTAAAATTTTTCTTCAGTTTCATATTTCTCTCGATATTTATGCAGCACAGCCTTTCCATGAGGCATATAAAAAATCTTAAAGCGTTGATTATCTGGAGATTTATAAATCTGATGTGCATTTTCACTTCTATGAAGCATTGTCTCTTTTAATTCTTCATCTTCAGTAAATTGAATATCTCCGGTAATTTGAACATAGGTTAAATCATCTGCAGTACTGCAAAAACTGACCTTTGGATTATTCTGCAGCTCTCCATATACCTTTTTATCATTTGAGGTATAGAAAAAGAAACCATCATCGGTCTTAAATCCATATTCAAATGGGCGCACATATGGCTGTCCTCCCACTGAAGTGGCTAAATTACCATACTTATTCTTTTCCAAAAAATTCACTATTTCTTCCATACTCATTTTCCTCCATTTTTTACGATTATTTTATCTAACTGAGCCCAGATTATTCATAGAAACTCATAAAAAGGTGCAACTATTTCGAACGGTTATGAGTGACCTGAGTTAAATTCTAAAATATATTTTCAAAACTCATTTTTTATGTTCATTTTGAATATAGTTTAGAAGGAGGTTGATGGGCAATGAAGGAAAAAATCATTCAACCTAAGAATTACGATTTTAGTAACATTAAAGGCATTTCAATGAATCAACTCCAGCAGCATTATACCCTCTACAAAGGCTATGTTTCCAGCTATAATAAAATCACTGCTATACTCAATGAGAAAAACAGCTTAACCACAGGTGCCACTTATAGTGAAGCCCGAAGTTTAGCACTGGGAGAAACCTTCTCCCTAAACGGCACAAAGCTTCACCAATACTATTTTGAAAATTTGGGCAGTATGCAGGATCGCCCATTTGGATTGATATACAAATGGATAACAGAAGACTATGGATCATTTTCTCACTGGAAAAAAAGATTTACGGAGATTGCTTTATCTGTAAGAGGATGGGTAGTATACACTTATGATCCCATTGATTCTCGCACGCACATTATTGGTCAAGACAGTCATGACATGGGCAGTATTTGGAGCTCCGCTCCTCTTCTTGTTCTGGACGTTTATGAACATGCTTATATGATTGATTTTGGTATCGACCGTAAGTCATATCTTGAAGTTTTTTACCAAAACATCAATTGGGAAGTCGTTAACGAGCGTGCTGCAGAAGCGATGATTACTTTACGAAAATAGACAAAATAAAAAAAGCGGACACACCGCTTTTTTTATATTAATCTGGGTAGTATATATTTACCGACCAATTCTTTTCTATAAGCTTCTACAGCTTCAAAATTCATATTAGGTATATAATTTTTCTCTAACAAATCATGTGTTTTTTTAGATTTTTTAATGGACTGCACACCTTTTTGTAATAACTCATCCATTAAGGCACAGCTGTGGTCAATCAAGTCTTTATAGCCTTTAATTTTTCCCCAATCGATGTAATCATTAAAGTCTATTTCTTTATATCCCGTTATATCCAATTTATGATAATAGTTAAAAGTCACAAATGCCGTTCCTAAATCAGGAATTAATAAGTGTTCCATTTTGGTTTCCGGCTCCATGGGACAATAGTAGGCCTCTACATTAAAGCCTCTATATAACGCACTATTCATTACTATACTTAATATCTTTTCTCCACCCATCCCAATAGGCGTATGTAAGACATACACTCTTTTATAACCGTTGATTAAGCTGTCTATATAATTAATGGGTCCTTCCGGAGTAATAGCACTTGCAAAGAATTTCTTAATTTTTCCTTTTTGCTGAGTTAATTCTTTATGAATCAATTCTTGATTCACAATACCTGCGGCTATCTTGAATATTTCTTCTACATTTAATGCAAACTCATATATGGCATTCATGTTATCGTATATTTTTTTTGCCGCCCCAATATAATTGTAAGCCAGTTTAAAATTAAATTTGATTTCATCATTACAATTCAGTACTTCTTCTCTATTTCCTCTAATAGCAGTT
>JAKSCF010000309.1 GCA_022360735.1 Clostridia bacterium | reverse complement strand
TTCTTTTTTCTAACCATTTTTAAAGCTGTATCATTATCCGTCTGATTAAACATAGCAAGAACTAAAGCATCTATAAATTTCGGGTTAAATAATCCTATGACTTGAGATTCAAAAACTGATTTCTCGTTGATTAAGCTTTTTATCTTTTTGTTAATCATTTTAGCGTTTTCCCAAAAACTTTTCTTTTCAGAATAGTCCAATTGAGGACGGACAGCTGATGCATAAAATCCAACCGTATCCTCTGGTGTTTGAGCCATATAATCTCTGAAATTAACGGATATGGTAATGTTGTTTGAATATGATTTTGGTTTTAATAATGTCTGTTGAGCTTTTATAAAAAGCGTCACCATTGTAGAATTTACTGTAACACCATTCTTTTTAGATTCACTAATTATTTTGTGAGTGTCTTCTTCTAGTAAATCCAGTGTTATGATTTCATTTTTATGCTCTAACCAAAATTCTCTGTGAATTTCATTCATCATATCATCTGTAATGGTAATATCCGTTTTTTCCACAGATTTGTCAATTCTTTTCATAATAAGTTTAGTAATAAAGCCATTTTTAACGCTGTCTGGTATTACCCTGTTATCGATTACGGTTAATTCTTTTTTGCAATTATCTTCAATGTCATAATCATCTTTTATTATAATATTAACAATGTCTTTTATCAGATAAATGAGTGAAAGACCGTCACAAATAGCATGATGACAACATATGAGTAATTTGCTTTTATGGTTATCATCCACTATATAGAATCTGATTAAAGGCCCATTCTCAATATCAAATGTTTTTTTCAGCGCCTTTTTTCTGATTGCATTAATATCTTCGTCATGATTGATCAGCCTTATATCCGGTTTCATTGTTTGTTTTATATGGTATGAGGCCTGTTTTTCCTCATTGACTAAAATACAGCTGTTTAATAGTACATGTTTTTTCGAAGCTGTTAATAATGCGCTTTCCAATTCGGATTCTAAAATAAGTCCTTCAAAATCTACCTGTAACAAAACATTTGCATTTGGCGCTCTCATCTGAAGTCTGGCTGTTCCAAATACTTCTTTACTAAGATAATGTTTAGTATTATTCATTTAGTTACCCCCTCAATACTTTCTAATCTTTGTCCTCTAAAATCATCTAATATAAATCTATTTTATACTAACAACAATATATTTACTGACTAGTTGGTAAATATATTGTACATCTTTAAACTATATATGTCAATGGCTTGTTATGAACAGAATTTACTATTCACAAGCTATAAAAATAAAAAGAGCAATTCTTTTGTTTAAGTCCCGCAGAATGTTCGGTAAGGAGGGGCTGAAGGGTCTGGTAATGTGGTATACTCCGTCTGTTTAAGGCAGTGGGCATAAGGGTCTGAAAGCGCCTCCAGGAACCGTTGCATAACGCTGTAGTCTCCTTGGTCCACCGCTGCTTTCAGTGCTTCTTCTACTCGATGGTTACGAGGAATTAGAGCAGGGTTGTTATTTCGCATCAGCTGTTGAGAGGCGGCTTTTGATTCCTGTTGTCTGCTCAGCCTTGCCTGCCACTGCTCATGCCACTGAGTCAATTCCGTGCTGCCTGACAAGGCAGTATCTTCGGGCTTCTCATACATTAATGCGCGGAAGGTATTTGTATAGTCTGCTCCATGCTTCTGCATCATATTGAGGAGTTCCTCTATAAGGGGTTCATCTTGTTGCTCTTCGTTAAATAATCCCAGTTTAGCTCTCATTCCTGCCAGCCAATTGTAATGATATAATTTAGGAAAGTCTGAGACCGCATCCTGAGCAAGTTTTACAGCCTGTTCTTGATTGTCATGCAGCAACGGCAATAGGGTTTCAGCAAATCTGCTGAGGTTCCACCCTGCAATATGGGGCTGATTCCCGTAGGCATAGCGGCCATGCCTATCAATAGAACTGAATACCGTTGCCAGATCATAGGTATCCATGAAAGCACAAGGACCATAGTCAATGGTTTCTCCGCTAAGGGCCATGTTGTCGGTATTCATCACCCCATGAACAAATCCAATCAGCTGCCATTTGGAGATCAATAAAGCCTGACGCTTAATCACTTCTTGCAGCAGGAAAAGATAGCGGTTCTCATCATCAGCATCAACGTATGGAAAGTGTCTTTGTAATGTGTAATCAGCCAGAACTTGAAGGTCGTCAATTGTACCCCATTTCGAAGCGTATTGAAAGGTGCCAACCCGCAGATGGCTGGCAGCCACGCGAGTCAAAATCCCACCTCTTTGTATGGTTTCGCGAATGACCGACTCACCGGTTGTCACTACCGCTAGGCTTCGAGTGGTGGGAATGCCAAGCCCATGCATGGCTTCGCTGATGATATATTCACGCAGCATGGGTCCAAGTGACGCTCGACCATCACCGCCCCGGGAGTATGGTGTTCTACCGGAACCCTTGAGCTGAATATCAAACCGCTTACCCAAAGGGGTCATCTGTTCACCAAGCAGTATCGCTCTGCCATCCCCCAGCATAGTAAAATGTCCAAATTGATGCCCTGCATAAGCTTGAGCGAGAGGCAAAGAACCTTCGGGCATCTGGTTGCCGGCAAACACCGCTGCACCATTATTATTTTGTAATTTTTGAACATTTAATCCCAGTGATTCTGCCAAAGACTCATTAAAAATGACTGTCTCCGGTGAGCTTACAGGAGTTGGGTTGAGACTGGTAAAGAAAATTTTAGGCAGACCAGCATAACTGCTGTCTAAATTCCATCCTTGTTCCATTACTTCTTTTCTCTGTGTCATCTTAACGTCCTTCTTTCTTTTATCTTTTTGTACCCTAGCTTTTTTATTTAAAACAAAGATTATATTTTTTTATGCTTTTTTCAATTTTCTACCTACTACATTCAATAGATTACATCTTCTTTAGTATCGGATTCTACCGCTTTATTATACCTTGAAAACCCTAACATAAGTATGTTTTGACCCTCTTATTCACATAATTGATGATTAGTTGCACCTTCATATTATCCTTTCATCCAATAAAAAAACAGGGGGGTTAAATTCCCTGTTAGCTGTTCAATTTATATATCAAACAAAAGGGACGGTTCTTTTTGTTTGAATTATAACTCCGTAAATCCAATAAAACTCCTGAAAAAGATTGTTTTACTCTATATATTTAATTTAGTATAAGCAACCTCTTTTAATGTCTTATACGCCAAAAAAGTTTTTAATCTCTGCATCAATTTCTTGTTCAGTGTAAGGAGAGGCGCTGTAATAGTCTTTTGTTAAACTTTTTATTTCATCTAAACTTTTACATTTTTTAATTTCTTTAAAGAAATCTTGATGCTCCAGTCCAAGTGCCTGTGCAATCATTAAGATATAGCTGTCCATATCAAAATCAACTTCCTCAGCTTGATTTAAAAAAAAATTATGGCATGCATGACATACATCTACTAAAGCATGTACATCCATGTTTACAACTTCATTCAAACACTTATCTTGTAAGTTTTTCATACGCTCTGTTACCATGAAAGGAGAAGAAATACCACAACACAATTCATCTTTAGTATCTGTATTCTTATCTATGACTGATACCCCTTCAATAGATTTTAATAATTCTCTTGGACCAATGGGATCAATCTCTGTATATAGAACCTTACACGGATCATGAACAACAAGATTTTTATGGATAGCATGTTTAAAATTTAATTTATCTTTATTTTGAGTCAAATATTGAGATACAGATAAAATTTCAAAATTAAAATCCTCATAATCTGCGATGATTTCCAATATTCTTACAATACAAGAAGAGCACCAAAATACTACTTTTTTAGGCTTGAGCTCTCTCAATCGGTTAATAAGCCCTCTATATGCTTTTTCCCCGTTATCCAAATCTCCATTCAACATTTGAATATTGCCACAGCAATAATCTAACCCAGGTATGAAAGAATAATTTTCATTGACTTCATTCAATACTTCTAATGCTGCTAATAATTTGTCAGGCTGGTAATAAATATTACATCCGGGAAAAAACACGACATCAGCATTCTCAATTATTCTCTCATTTGAAATCCAATCATAATTTTCTTTTGAAACTTGAATGCTGGATAAAATTCTCTGTCTTGATTTTGGATTCATCGGGTCAATATATTGAGGCACATCAAATCCTGAAGTATGATAGGCCCATTTAATAATCTCATTGATCACCATAGGATTCAAATCTTTTGGACAAACATGATGGGTGCACCTAAAACAGCCTATACAGGCAAATGTTTTA
>JAKSCF010000709.1 GCA_022360735.1 Clostridia bacterium | reverse complement strand
CTTTTTCTTGAACTTCTTTGATGGTCACTTTAAAGACTGCATCTTTTCCGGCTAAATTCTCATGATATTCTTCTGGGAACGTCACTTTTACTTCTACATGATCTCCAGCTTTATGTCCAATTAATTGCTCTTCAAAACCGGGAACGTAGCTGCCGGATCCAATTACTAATACTTGATTTTCAGCTGTTCCGCCTTCAAATTGTTCGTCACCAACATAACCTTCGTAATCTATGGTTACTGAGTCACCGTCTTTAACTTCTCTGTCAACTTGAATCAAACGTGAGTTTCTTTCCTGCATAGATTGAATCTCTTGATCAACATCCTCGTCTGTAACATTATACTCAACTTTTTTTGCTTCTATACCTTTATAATCTCCTAAAGTAATTTCAGGCTTTACAGTTACGGTAACTTTAAGAATCAAATTTTCGTTTTTTCCAATCTGCTCTAAGTCTATAGATGGTCTATCCACAGGATCTAATCCTAACTCATCGATGGCTGCTGTATATTCTTCCGGGAACAATATATTAATGGCATCGTCATAAAAGATGCCTTCACCATACTTCATTTCTAGAATTTTTTTAGGAACCTTTCCTTTTCTGAATCCATCAGCAGTATATTTATGTTTTGTTTTTTGATAAGCCTTTTTTACAGCTTCTTCAAATTTTTCTGCTCCTATTTCCATCTTAAACTCTACATCGTTTTTTTCTTTTTTTTCAAAAGCATAACTTGATTTCATTACATTATCCTCCTAGAACGCGTTATATATCTTAACTCATTGAGTACATTTTTAAGACCAATGGATATCCATTGGTCTTATCGTTTTGCAGTATAACACATTAATTATATCATTATACCCATGGATGTAAAGTAACATTAGCATTTTTATTTATTTTTTTGGATATTTTTTTATCTTCCTTGAATACTAATGATTATTCAGATACAATGTAAGCAAATTTATGAAAGCCTAGCTGGAGAAAATACATGATTTAGCGTGTTCTCATACAAATAGCAGCTTAGGTGAGGAGGCACTGTAGTTAATGAAAAAAAACGAGACGCTGACAAGCTCATTCATAGATAAATTTATATCCGATACCTCCATGGAAGAACTTATGAGCATTCTGGATTATATCCAAGACGCCATTATTATCGATGATGGTGCAGGAAATACACTGTGGCTTAATAAATCTACAGAAGAATTATATCATGTAAAAAGAGAGGACATCTTGGGTAAAAACGTTGAGGAATTGGAAAGCTCCGGTATTTTTTCTCCTTCTGTTGCTAAACTTGCCATGGAAAAGAAAAAATCCGTTAGTATCCTCCATAGTAATGTAGAAGGAAAGAAACTGTTAACAACAGGTACGCCTATCTTTGATGAGAATAAAAAGATTAAAAAAATCATCAGTACGTCCAGAGATATTACAGAGCTTATTCAATTAAAGAATAGAATAGAAGATGTGCAAACGGCTTTGGATGAATTAAAATCCCAGAAAAGAGTATTTTTTGGTGACATCATTGCCAACAGCCCTACCATGTATAATGTGATACAATTGGCCAAAAGGTTAGCCCAAATTGATTCTACAGTATTGATTACAGGCGAATCCGGTGTGGGAAAAGGGGTTGTGGCTAAGCTCCTTCACGAAACCGGTAAACGCAAAAATCACCCCTTTGTTAAAGTTAACTGCGGCGCCATCCCCGACAATCTATTAGAATCCGAATTGTTCGGATATGAACCCGGTGCTTTTACAGGGTCCAGAAAAGACGGAAAAAAAGGCCTCTTTGAAATGGCTCAAGACGGTACTATCTTTTTAGATGAAATTGCTGAATTGCCTCTGCACTTACAAGTCAAAATTCTTCAAGTTATTCAAGACAAAGAAATACAACGTGTTGGAAGTGTTGATACCATTTCTGTTAACGTTAGAATTATAGCTGCTACCAATAAAGATCTTCAATCTATGGTTAACGAGGGGAAATTCAGAGAAGATTTATACTACCGTCTTTACGTTGTTCCTATTAATATACCGCCGCTTAGAGAAAGACAAGAAGATATTATTCCTATGGTAAGACATTTTCTGCAAAAATATAATAAGAAGTTTAATGAGAAAAAAAGAATAGATCCCAATACCATTGCTATGCTTATTAAATACCACTGGCCCGGTAACGTCAGAGAATTGGAAAATATTATAGAGAGACTCATCATCACTACAAAAGGAACCATCATACTTCCTGATAATCTGCCTTCCTATATATTTGAAAATACCAGAAGCCCTGGTGGTGAAATCACCTTATCCCCTATCATGAATTTAAAGAAGGCATTAGATGAAACAGAAAAGCAAATTATAAAAAATGCTGCAGAGAAATATAAGACAACCCGCCAAATCGCTAAAGCCCTTGGTGTCAGCCAGCCTACCATCGTACGTAAAATGCAGCGTTATGACATAGATGCAAAATAGTATCGTTTGATTCACCTGTGAATCAAACTCTTTTTTTTGCCTTTTGGATTGATTATACGTAATTTTTACATATTATAAACGATATATACTATAAAATCACCTGTATACTCCTTTTTTTAGATTCATTTTAGAATCTACTCGTCCATGCCCAACCGTTCATTTTTATTGAATTTCATTTAAAATTCACAGTTTGTACTTTTTGGTATAATTTTTGCATTAATGGTTTAGCATATTCAATAACAATAATTTAAATTTAGGTGGTATAAGCTGCCTACACATAAAAGGAGGATGTTAACATGTCTATGAACGCTGCTGAATATGTAGCAACTTTAGTTGAAAGAGCTAAGAAAGCTCAAGCGATTGCTGAAAATTTTTCACAAGAGCAGGTAGATGAATTGTGTGCCGCTATTGCTTATAATGGTACAAAAAAAGAATTCGCTACGGACTTATCTAAAATGCTAGTTGAAGAATCCGGTATGGGTTTAGTTGATCACAAATTTGGTAAAATGATGACTAAAATCAAAGGTACTTACAGAGATATGAAAAATGAAAAATCTGTAGGCGTTATCGAGAGAAATGAAGCGCTCGGTCTTATTAAGCTTGGTAAGCCTGTAGGCGTTGTTGGTGCTTTAATCCCTGTAACAAATGGTGAAGCAACTCCTTTCTGCAAAGCTATTTCAGCTATCAAAGGTAGAAATGCTATCATCTTAGCACCACATCCAAAAGCAAAAAATACAAATAAAGTAGCAGGAGATGCTATCAGAGCTACTTTGAAAAAGTATGGTGCGCCTGAAGATTTAGTAATCGGTATCGATCCTGAATATGTAAGTGTTGAAGTAAGTGGTGAATTAATGAAGCAAGTCGATATGGTACTTGCAACCGGCGGTACGCCTATGGTTAAAGCTGCTTACAGCTCCGGAACACCTACTATCGGTGTTGGAACCGGTAACGCTTCTGTTATCATTGATGGTTCTACAAACTTAGATACGGTGGCAGACATGGTTATGAGATCTAAAACTTTTGATCATGCTACAAGCTGTTCTACAGAAAACAACTTAATCATAGATGAAAAAGTATATGATGATTTTGTTGAAGCACTGAAAAAGCAAGGCGGATACTTCATTTCTAATGATTCACCTGAAAAAGCGCAACTTAGAGATGGTGTATGGCCGGACGGACATACATTAAACAGACACATCGTAGCTCAATCTGTTGAAAAAATTGCTGAAGTAGCAGGTTTAACGCTTCCAGCAGGAACAAAATTCATCGTGGTTGAAGAAGATGGCATCGGCGAAAATCACAGATTCTCTGCTGAAAAATTATCGGTTATCACTACACTTCACAAATATACAGACTTCGAAGATGCTCTTGATAAACTAGATGCTATCCTTGAATTTATGGGCCAAGGACACTCTTGCGGTATCCATACTAAGTATGACTATAGAGTACTTCAATTAGCGGATAGAATAAAAGCTGCAAGAATCATGGTTAACCAACCTCAATGCTTGGCTAACAGTGGTGCTTGGACAAACGGTATGCCAATGTCAATGACTCTTGGCTGCGGTACTTGGGGTAATAACAGTGTATCTCATAACGTAACTTGGAAAGATCTCCTCAATACAACTTGGATTTCTTATCCAATCGAGTCTACTCAACCTACAGATGAAGAATTATTCCCAGCTGCAGTTGTTGAGTTCAATAAGTAATTTAAATCAATAAGGTTTGAGGCGTTTTATTTTCAATAAAATTCCTCAACCATTCAATATCAATTCATTACAAAAATGATTATTGGAGGATGTTAATTATGTCTAAAATAAGAGAAATGGACTTAAAATACAACCTGCATTCTTGGAACAAGCAATCAGGTTTAAAACCAGAAGTTATTACTAAAGCCGAAGGTATTTACCTTTGGAATGAAGAAGGCAAAAGATTCTATGACATGTCTGCTCAATTGGTTAACATGAACCTAGGACATGGCCATAAAAAAGTTATCCAAGCTATAAAAGATCAAGCAGAAAAACTTGCTTTCATTGCACCTTCATATGCATGTGACGTTCGTTCTGAAGCAGCTAAAAAATTAGTTGAATTGGCTCCGGATTATATGTCAAAAGTATTCTTCACAAATGCCGGTGCAGAAGCTAATGAAAATGCTATCAAAATGGCAAGAATGTACACTGGAAGAAATAAAATCTTCTCCGCATACAGATCATATCACGGTGCGACTCACGGCGCAGCAAACTTAACCGGTGAAGCTAGAAGACAATATGCTGAGCCGGGAATGCCAGGATTCATTAAATTTGAAGGTCCTTATGCATATAGAGCACCTAAGCAAGTTAAATTCGAATCTGAAGCAGACGTTGCAGCTTATTACTTAGAAATACTTGAAAACCAAATCATTTATGAAGGTACTGATAAAGTTGCTGCTATCTTCTTTGAAACAGTCGTAGGAAGTAACGGTGTATTGATACCTCCTAAAGGATATTATGAAGGCGTTAGAGAAATCTGTGACAAGTATGGTATCCTAATGGTTTTTGACGAAGTAATGGCTGGATTTGGAAGAACAGGTACAATGTTTGCATTTGAAAATTATAATGGTAAGCCTGACCTAATTACTTTTGCTAAAGGCTCTACTTGCGGATATGCACCTCTAGGCGGCGTTATCGTTAGCGATAAAATTGCTAAGCATTTTGATGAAAACATCTTAGGATGCGGTCTTACTTACAATGGTCATCCACTAGGATGTGCTGCAGCTATCGCAACCATCGATGCTTATATCGAAGAAAACATTTTCGATAATGTCAATCAATTAAGCGGGGTACTTGGTGAAATTCTTGAAGAAATCAAGGAAAAACATGCCTGTGTAGGTGATGTAAGATACGTTGGCCTATTCAGTATGATTGAACTTGTAAAAGACAAAGAAACAAAAGAGCCTATGGTTCCTTTCGGTCAAGACCCAGACGGCACAATGGCAAAAATCATTGGTATGCTCAAATCAGAAGGCTTTGTAACGTATAAAATGAATAACATGCTTGCTGTATCTCCTCCTCTTATCATAACCGAAGAAGAGTTAAGAGAAGCAATGAAAATCATGGATAACGTTCTGGATTCTGTTGACAACATGATTAGATAAAAAAAATTCTATGCAACCCATTAATGAAGCTCCTATTTGGAGCTTTTCTTTTTTCAAATTATTTCAACAGCAACCAATGTTCTCAACTCCTTATTTAAATCCAGCAAATATCCTGCTCTTTTCTTATTCAATTCGAAACCATTCAAAAGAGATTTATTGTCTATTTATGTACTTTAATGTTGTACGATTGTCTAAGTTAATACAACCATTTTATATTATAATAAAATAATAGATATAATAAAATTGTTCGGATTAGGTTAAAAAAGGAGAATTGGAAATGATATTCGGCATGCCATCTGCTGACTTTTGCATACTTGCTATTTGGCCTATTATATGGATAATATCCTCTATTATTATTCATACCAGAACCAAAAAAGAGGACAAACAGGAAGAGGCTTATGATTTAAATTTAGAAAGAAAATAACTATGATTTTGTCAAGCTTAAAAACTCCATGACATGTATATTTATCATGGAGTAATGGTTCATATTAGCAATTTAAGGAAAAAGATTAAAACCCCTAATCATGATTTCCCCCAAATCATTACGATTAAAGGTATGGGTTATAAACTGATCTTAGAGGAGACATAAGTAT
>JAKSCF010000437.1 GCA_022360735.1 Clostridia bacterium | reverse complement strand
TTGCTGATTTAGGGTTAATCAATCATTTAGAATATTACTCGGGCATGATTTTCAAAGGTTATGTTGATAATTTTGGTTTTCCGGTTTTAAGTGGCGGACGATACGATGATCTTCTTAGAAAATTTGGTAAAGAGATTGCTGCTACCGGATTTGGTATGAATATTGATCAAATATTACAAGCCGCCGGTCAATGTAATCTTCTAAGATCCTATAAAACTGAAAAAGACTATTTAATACTGTACGACCCGGACCAAAGAAGATGGGCCATTAATAAAAGTAATGCACTGCGAGATGAAGGTTTTATTGTAGAATTAGAAAAAACACAAATGACTTTAGATGAGATGAAACAAAAATATAAGGATGCTGAATATCGTCAAGTACTTGCAGCTGTATCAGGAAGTATTGAAACCATTAAGGAGTAAAGAAAAGAGGGACATAATTATGTTAAATATTGCATTAGGGAAGGGCCGTCTAGCTGACATAACAATGGATAAATTAAAAGATATAGGGATCACTTTTCCGGATTATCACTCTAAAAGCAGAAAGTTAATCTTTACCAGTGAAAATAATGATGTCAGACTGGTATTTGTAAAAGCCAGTGATGTTGGTATATATGTAGAAAAAGGTGCTTGTGATATTGGGGTTTGCGGCAAAGATACATTAATGGAAAGTACACCGGATGTTTATGAAATGATGGATCTGAAATTTGGAAAATGCAGGTTTGCTGTGGCAGCTCCAAAAACTTTTGTTAAAGAGCCGGATAAAAAAATAAGAGTTGCAACCAAATATACGAATGTTGCCAAAGCCTATTACGAAGAAAAAGGAGAACCCATAGAAATTATAAAGATTAATGGTTCTGTGGAATTAGCACCTCTAATGGGCTTGGCAGATGTTATCGTCGATATTGTTGAGACAGGGACAACTTTAAAAGAAAATGGACTGGTAGTAACAGAAAAAATAGCAGATGTCAGTGCGAGACTTATTGTGAATAAGGCCGGTTTAAAGACTAAGAAGGATGAGATACAGAAAGTAATTAAAGCTTTGGAGATTCAGATATAGGAGGACATGATGAAAACAGTAAAGATTGGGAAAGGCAACGAAGGGTTTATCTTAAGTCAATTGAATAATAGAAAAGAAGAAGACTTAACGGTCATAGATAATAGAGTCAAAGTGATTATAGAAGAAGTGAGAGGCAAGGGAGATGAAGCACTTTTTCAATTAACAGAACGCTTTGATAAAGTGAAAATTAGCCATCTAAAAGTTTCCGGCGAAGAAATAGAGGCTGCTTTTAGTCAAGTAGAATCGAGCTTTATTGAGATCATTAACAAAGCTTCTGACAATATTCGGTCATTTCATAAAAAACAGTATGAAGAAAGCTGGCGTTACAATAAAGACGACAATGTTATGCTTGGACAGCTCATCAATCCATTAGAAAGTGTGGGCGTATATGTGCCTGGCGGTAAAGCAGTATATCCTTCTACCGTTTTAATGAATATTATTCCGGCGAAGATTGCAAAAGTTAATAGAATTGTCATGACAACACCTCCGGCTCAAGATGGAAGCATCAATCCATATATATTGGTAGCAGCGAAGATTGCCGGAGCTGATGAAATATATAAGATTGGCGGTGCTCAAGCAGCCGCGGCGTTGGCCTATGGTACAGAAAGCATAAAACCGGTTAATAAAATAGTAGGGCCGGGAAATATTTATGTTGCTCGTGCTAAGAAATACTTATATGGTATAGTAGATATAGATATGATTGCCGGCCCAAGTGAGGTGTGCATCGTAGCAGATGAGCAGGCTGATGCAGTCTATGCAGCTGCAGATTTGCTATCCCAGGCAGAGCATGATGAAATGGCTGCTTCAATTTTAATAACTACCTCTGAAGCATTTGCAGATGCTGTAAAAATTGAAGTACAAAAACAGCTTGCAGAGCTTTCAAGAGTGGACATTGCTACAGAATCTATTAAAAATAACGGACTGATATGCTTGGTGGATGATATAGAATCTGCGTTTTCAGTGTCGAACTATATTGCACCGGAGCATTTGGAAATTATGTTAGATGAGCCAATGGAATATATTCCATTTATAAAAAATGCCGGGGCAGTATTTCTCGGGAAATATTCTCCGGAACCTCTGGGAGATTATTTTGCAGGTCCTAACCATACTTTGCCTACCGGTGGAACTGCAGCATTTGCATCACCGCTAGGGGTTTATGACTTTGTAAAGCGTTCTAGTTTAATATATTATTCTAAAGAAGCGTTAGAGAAAGAAAAAGATTATATCATTAATTTTGCAGAAAAAGAAGGACTTACAGCCCATGGCAACTCTATAAGGGTACGCTTCAATCAAAAGGGAGAGTGAAAAAATGCGAATGTCAAAAATAGAAAGAAAAACATATGAGACAGATATTACGTTGGAATTGAACTTGGATGGAACAGGTGAATCGGAGATTGATACAGGTGTAGGTTTTTTTGACCATATGCTGACTCTTTTTTCTAAACACGGTATGATGGACTTGAAATTAAAATGCAATGGAGACATTCATGTAGATTGTCACCATACAATAGAAGATATTGGGATTGTAATGGGAAAAGCATTTGCTGAATGTATTAAGGATAAAAATGGTATTTTGAGATATGCTTCTGAGTTTACGCCAATGGATGAAACTTTGGTTCAAACTGCTTTAGATATTAGCGGCAGGCCTTATTTGGTTTTCAATGCAGACTTTCCTCAAGAGCAAGTAGGGCAGTTTGATACGGAAATGACAGAAGAATTTTTTAGAGCATTCGCTTACTATGCACAAGTGACTTTACACATTAATTTGATGTATGGTAAAAATACGCATCACATGATTGAAGCTATTTTTAAAAGTGTAGGACGAATATTCAATCAAGCAACTAAAATAGAAGGCAATGAAATCATGAGTACAAAAGGTGTTATTGATTAAAAGAAAGGATGTTTCAGATGATAGCAATTATTGACTACGATGCAGGTAATTTAAAAAGCGTTAGTAAAGCCTTGGAAAGATTAGGCTTTGATGCGGTCATTACATCGTCAGAAAAAGAAATATCAAATAGTAAAGCTATGATTTTACCGGGCGTTGGAGCATTTGGAGACTGTATGAACAGTCTTAAAGATAAAGGTTTAGATCAGTGCATCATCAAAAATGTGCAAGAAGGAAAATATCTTCTAGGTATATGTCTCGGCATGCAAATGCTCTTTGAAGAGAGTTATGAAGATGGTGTATGGGATGGATTAGGGCTGTTAGAAGGAGATGTGGTTCGCTTTAATGCGGATTTGGATTTAAAAATTCCTCATATGGGTTGGAATAATTTGATTGCTAATGGTACGGATACAATTGGTAAGAATATTGAGGCCGGTGAGTTTGTATATTTCGTTCATTCATACTATGCACAACCAAAAAATGATGAAGATGTGGTATTTTATACGGAATATGATGTAAAGGTACCGGCAGTGGTTCGAAAAAATAATGTAATAGGAATGCAGTTTCACCCGGAAAAAAGCGGTCAAACCGGTATGCAGCTATTGAAAAATTTTGGGGAGTTGATTAAATGATAGTATTTCCGGCAATAGATATAAAAGACGGCAAATGTGTGCGATTAAAGCAAGGTGATTTTAACCAAGTCGACACCTTTGGTACTGATCCATCGGAAATGGCAGTAAGATGGGAAGCAGAAGGTGGAAAATACCTGCATATTGTGGATTTGGACGGTGCATTAAAAGGGAATACTGCCAACAAGGAAGCGGTAAAACGTATTTTAGAACGGGTCCATGTACCCGTTCAATTTGGTGGTGGTATGAGAAATGAAGCTGCCATAAAGAGCATGCTGGATATGGGTATTTCCCGGGTCATATTAGGAACCAGTGCTTTGAAAGATAAATCATTTACAAAAGATATGATCGCTGAGTATAAAGAGAAAATTGCGGTATCTATTGATGCTAAAAATGGATTAGTAGCCGTTGATGGGTGGACAAACGTAAGCGAAACAAAAGCAGTAGACTTAGCAAAAGAGTTAACGGCATGGGGACTTAAAACTATTATTTATACGGATATTTCTAAAGATGGTATGATGGCCGGACCTAATTTTGAAGAGCTTGATAATATGAATACTTATGTTGACGCTGATATTATTGCATCTGGAGGCGTATCTACAGCCAGTGATGTTAAAAAACTTTCTGAAATGAAATTGTATGGTGCAATTATTGGAAAAGCGCTTTATACCGGTGCTATCCAATTAACAAACCTAAAAAGTCAAATGGAGGAGTAAATAATGTTAACGAAAAGAATTATTCCTTGTTTAGATGTTGATAAGGGACGGGTTGTAAAAGGTAAAAAATTTGAGAATATACAAGATGTATCTGATCCTGTAGAGCTTGCAAAAATGTACAGCGAAGCAGGAGCCGATGAGCTGGTATTTTATGATATTACAGCCTCTAATGAAGAGCGGGATATATTTATCCATATTGTAGAAAAAACAGCGTATGAGGTATACATTCCTTTTACAGTAGGGGGCGGTATCCGTACTGTAGATGATTTTAATAAAGTGCTGCGAGCCGGTGCTGATAAAGTATCCGTTAATTCAGCAGCCGTTAAAAACCCGAACATCATTACGGAGGCTGCACTGAAATTTGGCAGTCAATGTGTGGTGCTGTCCATCGATGCGAAGAAATCCGGAGACAGTTGGAATGTTTTTATTAACGGTGGAAGAGTGGATACAGGTATAAATGCCATCGAATGGGCATTAAAAGGCGAAGAGCTGGGTGCCGGTGAATTGGTATTAAACAGTATCGATGCAGATGGTGTTAAAGACGGTTATGACATCAAACTCAATCGGATAATATCCGAAAAGGTGAAAATACCGGTGATTGCATCAGGCGGTGCAGGAAAAAAAGAACACTTTATAGATATCTTCAAAGGTGGTAAAGCAGATGCCGCACTGGCTGCTTCTGTATTTCATTTTGGTGAAATCGATATAAAAGAATTAAAGCAATATTTAATGAAGCAAGACATTTATATGAGAATATAGGATAGAACCCATGAATAACCTGGGTTAAATGGAGGAAATAGACGTGATTAATTTAAAATATGATGATAATGGACTCATTCCTGCAATTATTCAGGATTATCAAACGAAAGAAGTCCTGATGATGGCATATATGAACAAAGCCTCTCTGGAAAAAACCATAGAGACCAAAAAGACATGGTTTTATAGCAGAAGCAGGCAAAAGCTATGGAATAAAGGGGAAACCTCAGGACATTTTCAAGATGTAAAGCGTATTTCTTATGATTGTGATGAAGATACTTTGTTAATAGAAGTGATACAAACAGGGAGCGCCTGCCATACAGGCAGTAAAAGCTGTTTTTATAGAAACCTTTTAGACCCTGATCAAGTTTTGAATGAGGCTATTGTATATGAGGTAGCGAATATTATCCGTGAGAGAAAAGAAAATCCTAAAGAAGGGTCATATACGAATTATTTATTTGAAAAAGGCATCGATAAAATATTAAAAAAAGTTGGAGAAGAAGCCAGCGAAGTGATTATTGCAGCTAAAAATCCCGATAAAGAAGAATTGGTTTACGAAATAAGTGATATGGTCTATCATGTCTTAGTGTTAATGGCCGAAAAAGGTATTGAAATTGAAGATATAAAGACTGAACTGACTAAGCGATTTAA
>JAKSCF010000553.1 GCA_022360735.1 Clostridia bacterium | reverse complement strand
GAATATTTAGAGAAATTAAGAAACCTTGATAAAAGAATAGAGTTTGATAGAGATATTTTAATTAAACTGGATTATATTTTTGCTAAAGGCAAATTATCTGTAAAGATGAATGGGATTGAACCTAAAATTAACGAGAAAGGGTATGTACGCATTAAAAAAGGCAGGCATCCGCTATTAGATCCCAAAACTGTAGTGCCCATTGATATTCACTTGGGTAATGGTTTTGACACTTTGATGATTACCGGTCCCAATACAGGAGGCAAAACCGTTACCCTTAAAACCGTAGGCTTGTTTATTCTTATGACGCAATCGGGTTTACACTTACCCGCCGAATATGGAACAGAAATGTCTATCTTTGAAAAAGTGTTTGCTGATATCGGCGATGAGCAAAGTATTGAGCAAAGCTTAAGTACTTTTTCCTCACACATGACAAATATCGTAGAAATTATAGAGAATGTTAACCATAAATCTGCCGTTTTTGTAGATGAGTTAGGAGCCGGTACAGATCCAACAGAAGGCGCAGCACTGGCCATCGCTATTTTGGATTACTTATATAATAAAGGGGCAAAAACCATTGCCACTACCCACTATACAGAACTTAAAAAATATGCAGTAGCAACCGATGGTGTTGAAAATGCATCTGTAGAATTTGACGTCGAAACACTAAGCCCTACTTATAAGCTTTCTATTGGGACACCGGGAAAATCCAATGCTTTTGAAATATCTCAAAAGCTGGGACTGAATGATTTTATTATTCAGGATGCCAGAAAACTTTTAGGCAATGAAGACATCGCATTTGAAGATATTATTACTTCCATCGAAAAAGATAGAAAAGAAGCGGAAGAAGAAAGAGATGAAGCCGTTAGGCTTAAAATAGAAATCAAGCATTTAAAAAATGAGCTGGATGAAAAGAAGTTAAAATTAAGCCAACAAAGGGAGAAAATCATTAAAGAGGCAAAAGAAGAGGCAAGAAAGATATTAAAGGATACCAAAGCCTACGCTGATGAAACCCATAAAAAATTGACTCAACTAGAAAGAGTAAAGGATCATAAAACAAGAAATAAAGATTATGAAAATCTAAGAAAAGACGTTAGAGGCAGATTATCCAATGTATCAGAAAACTTAAATGACGTACCAATAGACACTTCTAAAGCACCTAAGAATTTAAAAATCGGAGATTCCGTTAAAATACTCACCCTTGATCAAAAAGGGAATGTCACCACTTTACCGGATAAAAATGGTGACCTAACGGTACAAGTAGGTGTCATGAAAATCAATGTTAATATCAAACAGCTGCGTAAGATTAAAGAGTCTTCTGAATCGGATAACCTGAGTTCAGTCGGCAATATTTATAGGAATAAATCTGCTTATGTTACCCCGCAGGTAGATGTAAGAGGACAGCTGTTAGAAGAAGCCATCATGAATGTTGATAAATATTTAGATGATGCCTACATTGCAGGATTAAAGCAAGCCACCATTGTTCATGGTAAAGGCGAAGGCATCCTGAGAGACGGCATCCAGAAAATATTGAAAACGCATAAACATGTAGATTCATATAGAAGAGGCAGCTACAACGAAGGCGGCGACGGTGCTACAATAGTCCTGTTAAAGTAGGGGCGGCTCCCCTAAACATATAAGGATCCATCACCGACCCTATTCAATATTGTAAGGAGGACCCCAATATGTACCTAATCAGTGCCTGCTTAGCAGGCGTACATTGCCGTTATGATCATAGCGACAAGGGTATAGATAAAATAAAAGATTTGATAAAAAACCAACCCTCTATCATTGTATGTCCCGAACAAATAGGAGGTTTAACAACGCCGAGACCTGCTGCAGAAATTTCCGGAGGCGATGGCAATGATGTACTGGAAGGAAAAGCTAGAATCATCAACAAAGCAGGAGAAGACGTAACGGATGAATTTGTAAAAGGTGCCCTGGAAGCTCTTGAAATAGCTGAAGAGTACGGCGTAACAAAAGCAATACTAAAAGGCAGAAGCCCTTCCTGTGGGTGCGGCCAAATCTATGATGGCACCTTTTCGGGAAAAAAGATAGATGGAGACGGTGTGTTGGCAGCATTATTGAAGAAAAGTGGAATAGATGTTGTAACAGAGGATGAATTTGAGTAATGAGAGCTTCACTCATAGGAGTTATGTAAATTGGTCAATATTCGATAATATTCTTGCATTATGATTTGCGTTGAGAGACATTTGGTATATAATTTTCATTGCGAAACGAACAAAGGGAGATTGATTTTTAGTATACTAAAGTATGACGGTCAGAGCCCTAAACCTCTGCAAAGTATTACAACCCTTTGGTTTTAATTCCGTTGCACTTCATTAAAACT
>JAKSCF010000638.1 GCA_022360735.1 Clostridia bacterium | reverse complement strand
TTTAATCATACCAAGATGGTATTGAAACGTATTTGACAAAAACGACTCTGTATTTTTTGCTGTGTTTAATCATACCAAGATGGTATTGAAACTTTGTCGGATCCGGAACAACTGCTTTGGTAGCTAAGTTTAATCATACCAAGATGGTATTGAAACACATAAGTATTAAATGCCGGCAATAAATTTCTTTCGTTTAATCATACCAAGATGGTATTGAAACTTTGTATACATTAATTTGTCTATTATCTTCAAAGGGGTTTAATCATACCAAAATGGGATTTTATATATTTACAAATTACGCTATGAAATGCTATAATATAACATATAGTGTGATGATTTTTACAGTGAAGGAGATTAATGTGAGAGTTAAAATCATTTTACAAGCGCTACGGCCACAAGTAATCTCAATTAATTATAATTACTATTTATCATCCCTCATCTATTATATTTTGCGAGAATCTGATGTTAATTTTTCTACGTACCTGCATTCGGAAGGATATTCTTTGGGCAATAAAAATTTTAAACTGTTTTGCTTTTCCCGGCTATTTCCAGGGAGGTATAGTGTTCGCACCGATAAACTAGTTATAGAAGATAAAATAGAATGGTATGTATCCAGTCCAATTACCAAGTTTATTTTCCATTTAGCAGACGGACTACTTACAAAGAAAACCGTTACTATCGGGCAAGGGACTTTTTATGTCCATTCTGCCGAGATGACGCAGCCTCCGGAATTTACCAACGACATGTTGTTTAGGAGTCTATCGCCTATCACTACCCATACGGCCCAAGTGGTTGAGGGACAGCGCAAAACAATCTCTTGTGCCGTTTCTGAACCAAAGTTTATTGAGAACATTAAAAATAATCTTCTGCGTAAGTATTTTTTAGTACATGGGAGTCTGCCCGATAATTTGTCTTTGCATATGCAAATAGATAAAAGATATTTACAGGACAGAGGTAAATTGATTCTATATAAGAACACAAGGATAAAAGGCTATCAGGTGCCTTTTCGGCTAAAAGGGGATCGGGAAATTATGAAGATAGCATATGATTGTGGTGTAGGAGAAAAAAATTCGGCAGGAATGGGTTGTGTGGAAATAATTGGGGGGAGTTGAGAGGGTGGCAATATTAAAATTTACGGGTAATCCATTAATTGATAATGGGAATGCCGTTATTGCAATGATGTGTAATAAAAATCATTTTCATGAGGTGACCCAAGAGGATATAGTAAAAAATATCGATAGTTTTTTGGTAGTCATTCAAGATCATTTTAATGATTTACATGCGACTAAGAAAGAACGGGATTATTCAAAAAGAGGATTTAAACAACACTTTTCATTATTATATACAACCAATCATTATCTTTTTGGTATCAATAACAAAATAAAAAATCCAGACACAGGAAAGAAAGAAACGGTTCAGACAGGACAAGATTTTATAAAAACTTTTAAAAAAGAGGTTATGGAAATCTTGGAAGGAAAAAACAAATTAAGTCAAGAAAAACAACGTCAAAGCAATGACAATATTTGTAGATTTTGTGGTCGACCGGCAGATTTAGTTATTACAAAAGATATTGTTCCGTTAGCTACAGCATTAACACAAAAAAATTTGGGACAAGTACATTGCTGCAACTGCTGTTATTTGTCGATATTATTTAATTTTCTTACCATGATTAATGTTAGGAGCAGTGAAGCAAGTAAAGGATTTTATATGTTTTATCACTTTTCAGACGAGCGATGTATGATTGAATATGCAAGACAACAATTTTTACAATTAAAGCGTGAGATGTTGGCATCATTGGAAACCAAAATAGGATACCAATATGAGGTATTGGTACAGGATTTGTTGGATAGGTTTAAGAGATTTAAGAAAAAAATGACAAAAAAGAATTTTAAAAATTTTTTTATCACAGTCTATTATTTGTTAAACGACAACAGAGGAGCGTCCTTTAAATATATTAATGTTCCTAATGGCATGTGCGTTTTTTTATCAGTCCTCAGTACAACTGAAAATATATGGTCCCAGATCAAACGAAATTTAATTAGTATAGATAGCTACGAAAAATTTTTAAGAGGTGAATTTCATTGTGCTGATGAAGCTGGAATCCCTAAGTATGGATTTGAAGATCCAACGATTTTAAAACTATATTTGAGAGAGGTGAGTGGTTTGGATGAGCATTTCATTACAGCAGCGCAAAATATTGGGAAAGGATTGGTCAAATATTATCGCATTCAGTCAGGTAAATGGGTTGAAAATTATGCAAAAAGAATTAGAGTTAAAAAATCGTATTCTTTTATTAATGAGCTTCTAGATGAGAATGAATCGTATTTTAGCTTATATGGAGAAAATATTTTCAGTATTTCCGATGTGAAACAGGTTGTAGGTGAAAGTTCGGCAATGGCATACCGTTTAATCAAATATTATATATATAATGCGATGGATGATGAAGAACGGGAAATATATATAGATATTTGCAGAAAACAAAAAAACCAAGGACAAGAGGGGGCATAAGGGATGAAAATAGAAGGAGTTACATTTGAAAATAGAAGATTTGTACAGGGAGGGATGCTTCTTAATGTACCGGCCGGGTGTATCAATCTCGGCGAAAACGGTATTAAGCATATATATTCCAGAAATAATGGTAAGAACATCAAAATGTCCTACATATCGGGACAGTCAATCAAGGCAAAAATTAAAGATCATTTAGAAGAAAAGGGGATAAAGTTATCTATCCCTAAAATTGTACAGGAAAAAGGAAAAAAGAATACGCCCACCACTTCGTGCAATCCGTTTGAATATTTGGATGACGATTTATTTGGATATATGAATGTTATACCTGCAAATGAGAAAGAGAAAGTGGATGAAGATAATAAAGGGACAACACGCGCAGGTGCTTTTAAAATATCGTATTTTATCGGCAGAGAAGGAGACATAAAGAACGATTTTGGAGTTAAACGAAATGGTGCTTTTAAAGATAATGAATTGACAACAATGCCGCTTACAGAGAATCGAGGTTTTGCTTCTACACAATATTCAGGTTGTTTCATCATTGACCTAAATTGTACCGGAAGATTTTTTAAGAAGAATATATCCGGATATAAAAATTTATCAGATACATTTCCAGTTGAACATTATGAAGATAAGATTATGAAAAATGAATACGGTGAAATTGTATTAAAACCTGAAATTCGTACAGAGCGAGTACAGACGCTCATCGAGTCCTTACCTTATTTGAATGGCGGTGCTAAGATGGCAACGATTTATGCAGATATTGCACCAAAATTTGTAGTATATTGTGTTACGGATATCGGCAATAACTTATTTCAAGAAATTTCAAACCCAGCAAATGATTTTAATATAAGTGCTCTGAGAGAAGGAATAAAAGATTATCAGGCACATATTAAATCCAATATCTATATGGCTAAAAAGAATGGTTTTTTAGATACATATACCCAAGAGATTAAAGCATTTGTAGATGATTTTAATATAAAAACTGATAATATACAAATTATTTGTAATGAAGATTTATCCGGGATTAATGAGATAACCAAACGCTTTTCTAAAGAAGTGCTTGCTAAAATATATTATTCCGTAGAAGGTATTTAGTGAAGGATAGAGCAGGTGATAAATGTGTATAGAATTACGCTGCAAAGTACAACAGCATTTTTTAAAAATGATATGACCATTACAAGTATACAGCAAACTTATGAATGTCCACCCCTTTCGACAATTTATGGATTAATAAGTGCCGCTGTTGGAGAAAGAGTAGAATCTATACCTGTAGGTTATATTTTTGATTACAAATATAAAACGCAGGATTATGAACTCATCACAAGACCTCTTGGATCAGAATATAATAAGCCTTACTATGAATTGATGAAAAGTGGAAAAGCAATTGATCGACACGATATATTGCAAGGCTTTTTTGGTGCAGTACCTATTACACGAGAAATATTATTTGATTGTACTTTGAAACTGTATATTGGAGATGAAGCCATAGCAAACAGTTTTTTAAATCCTTATTATACGATGCTTATGGGGCGCAGTGAAGATTTAGCGTTTGTAAAAGAAGTAAAAAAGGTAGAA
>JAKSCF010000379.1 GCA_022360735.1 Clostridia bacterium | reverse complement strand
TTTAGTAAATATTTTGTTAAAGAAAGCATTAAAGAATTTAATGATTTAGCAAACCATGCTTGGGCAGAAGATGCGATTGAGATTATGGGAGGAAAAGGTATTATTAATGGTGTAGATGAAACACATTATAATCCTGCTGCCAATATATCAAGAGCAGAATTCTGTGCTATCGTGACAAGAATGTTCAAATATGCCGGAAAAGGAAGTATGCCATTTGGTGATGTAACAGCGGATAAGTGGTATTATAAAGAAGTTTTGGCGGCTTATGAGAATAATTTAATCAATGGCAAATCTGCTGATACATTAGATCCAAATGGTTTAATTACCAGACAAGAAATAGCCAAAATTGTGGCTAAGGTATTAGAACATAATGGCTATATTGAAGCGCAAAAGACAGAACTTGACGGCTATACGGATTATTCCGGCATTGCTGCATGGGCTAAGGATGGTGCTGCAATGGTAATAAGAGAAGGTATTATTTCGGGGATAGGTGGAAATCAATTCGCACCTAATAAGAATGCCTCAAGAGCAGAAACTGCCGTTATTCTATATAGACTTTATGACTTATTAATGAAGTAACCTAAAATAATGCAAATGAGATAGTATTATAATAAAAAACTAAGGGTTGGCCAATAATCGCCAACCCTTAGTTTTTAACAAACAAGGCGATGGTTCGTCTGTTTGAACGTAACTAAAAAATATAGTAAAATATTCAGAAGAGTCGGATATTGAAAAAAAGAAGGAGCGATTAAAATGTATACTTGCGGCCTGTGTGAAGTTCATGCATGTGAAACAGGAAACAAAGAAAAATTTCCTAAAAATTGTCCTTGTTTAAGTGAAAAGGTTGAAAAAAGCAAGACGTTGTATTCTGAAGAAGAAAATGCAAAAATTGCTTATGCAGCTGCTTTGGTAGAATCAGAAGGATATTGCAAAAAAACTAGGATTGAAGAAACCATGGAGTTTGCTAAGAAGTGCAGCTACAAAAATATTGGGGTAGCGTTTTGTGTTGGATTAAGCAAAGAAATGAAAATGTTGAATAAAATATTAACTGCTAATGGTTTTGTAGTTCATTCCATGATATGTAAAAATGGGAGTATCCCTAAGGAAGAGATTCATATTAAAGAGGAAGAAAAGGTTCGTCCGTTTACCTATGAAGCCATATGCAATCCAATTGGGCAAGCACTTTTTTTAAATGAAGCGAAGACGGATTTAAATATTATTTTAGGGTTATGTGTTGGACATGATTCTCTTTTTATAAAATATTCTGACGCTCCAATTACAATACTGGCGGCAAAAGATAGAGTGTTAGGGCATAATCCATTGGCAGCATTATATTTATCTGAAGGATACTATAATCAAAAATTATTTCGTAAAGATGAGGATTAAAATGGCCTATTAAAAGTTGTATATGCAATTTTCTTTTGATATTTATTTGAAATTTAAATATAAAAATCTTCTTACAAAACTAACAACATATGGAAGGATTTTAAAGATTTTTATAGAAGAATTAAAATAATAAATTCAAAGGAGGAATGATTGTGAACCAAAAAAGAGTGATTAGTATTTTGATTGTTTTATTGATGATGGTAGCTGTATTTGGAACTTATGCTTGGGCAGATAGTACTTACACTGTAAAACCAGGAGATTCCCTATGGAAAATTGGGGAGAAACTAGAAGTAGATTGGGTAAGACTAGTCGAATATAACGATTTGAAAGATGCTAATGTAATTTTACCGGGACAACAATTAAATATTCCGGGTGAAACGGCTTCGGATGAATCAACAGAAGCCGCTGTGGTAGACGAGTACACGACAAAAGACTTAACATTTGAAAGCGATGTATCTACAGCAACTGTAAATTTCGCAGACGAGTATACGACAAAAGACTTAAATGAGCAGCTGGTTATGGCTACTTTGTGGATGCAACAATCAGCAGAATTCAGAGCTTTATGCTATCAAGCTTTTAATATGGCAAAAATGACCTTAGATAATGATATTGCTAACAATACCAGTGATAAACCAAGAGCAATTGTTGTAGATGCAGATGAAACGGTTATTGACAACTCTGCTTATGAAGCACATCTTGTCGGACAAGACTATGGCTATTCTTCTTCTACTTGGAATCCTTGGAT
The DNA here is from genome assembly GCA_022360735.1 of Clostridia bacterium. The sequence goes on along the minus strand of JAKSCF010000379.1, from coordinate 9,825 downwards.
GGATGCGGCAGAAGCAAAAGCAATACCGGGTGCTTTAGAGTTTTTAACTTATGCAAAGGAACAAGGTGTTGAAGTATTCTATATCACCAATCGAAAGATGGTTGGTTATGAAGGAACGGAGAAAAATCTTAAGGATTTAGGATTTCCATGTGTAGATGAAAAGCATATGCTTTTGAGAACAGGATCCAGTGATAAGGAAGAAAGAAGACAAATCGTTAAGAATGACTACAATGTGGTTTTATATATGGGTGATAATCTAAATGATTTTTCTTCTGATTTTGGGAATAAGTCTGTTGAAGAAAGATTTGCAGCAACTGACACGCATAAAGACAAGTTCGGTACGAAATGGATTGTATTACCTAATCCTACATATGGAGAATGGGAAGGTGCCGTTTACGATTACAATTGGGGAGCTTCTGCAAAAGAAAAAGACGAAATGAGAAAGCAAAAGCTGACTAAATGGAACAAATCAAATTAATGGATAGAGTCATTAAAAATTAAGTTGAATGAAAAGATAACAGGAGAATGCTTATTAAGTATTCTCCTTTCAATTGTAAAGTACTTTGTCTTTACTCTGAAAAGAGAATACTTATAAAGTTAAGGGTAAGCTTAACCAGAAAAAGTTTTACAATATATCATCAAGAGCATCTATCAATATATCAACTTCTTTTTGAGTCACCACTAATGGTGGTAAAAATCTAAGGGTTGTGGTACCAACGCTACCTGCCAAAAAGCCTTTTTGAAATAATTCGGTTGATAACTTCTTTGATATTTCCGATGACAATTCTATTCCGATCATGAGCCCCTGTCCTCGTACTTCTTTAACGACAGGATGTTTTTCTTTTAATGTTAAAAGCTGTTCTTTAAAATAGGCTCCTACAGAAGAGGCATTCTCAACTAATCCATCCTGAACCAGGGTATCTATAACCGCTAATCCGGCTGAGCAGACCAATGGATTGCCTCCAAAGGTTGTGCCATGATCCCCGGGTTGAAAAGCCGATGCAACGGAATCTTTGGCACAGACTGCGCCAATTGGAACGCCTCCCCCTAATCCTTTGGCAAGCGTAAAAATATCCGGCTCAATATTATAGTGTTCATAAGCAAATAATTTACCCGTTCTTCCTATGCCTGTTTGGATTTCGTCTATTATAAGAAGTAAATTATTTTCATCACATAATGTTTTTACTGCATCCATGTACTTCTGATCCACAGGATGAACACCACTTTCGCCTTGTATAAGCTCCAGCATAATAGCACAAGTCATTGGTGTAATGGCATTTTGTAATGCTTGAATATCGTTAATTGGCGCATATTTAAATCCGGGCATCAGTGGCATAAAAGGCTTTTGATACTTTTCTTGTCCTGTAGCAGCAACCGTAGTAAGTGTTCTGCCATGAAAAGAGTTTTGTAATGTAATGATTTCATATCGATTTTCCAAGCCTTGTTTTTTAGAGTATTTTCGAGCAAGCTTAATAGCACCTTCATTAGCCTCAGCACCGCTGTTGCAAAAAAAGACTTTATCACTACAGGAATGCTGAACCAATGCTTCTGCAAGATTTGCTTGAGATTCTATATAATACAAACTTGAGGTATGCAGCAGCTTGTCTACTTGATCTTTTAAAGCTTTGGTTAATTTAGGATGGCAATGTCCTAAAGAACTGACTGCTATACCACCTAAGAAATCATAATATTTTTTTCCGTCTATGTCCCATAAACAGCATCCATCACCATGAGAAAAACATACTGGTGTTCGATCACCGTATACATTCATAAAATAGGCTTTGTCTTTTTCAATTATATTTAATAAATCCATTTTGTCCTCCTAAATAAATAATTCAACACTTATAATTATACATAAATCTGTATAAAAATTCAATTGATTTAAAAAAATTATATCAAGACGCTGGTGTATACCAAAAAAAACAAGGCATCTATTCAAATATAGATGCCCATACATAATTAGGTTGGGTTTTAGGTTAGGTTTAGGTTTATGTTTAGAATTTAGGAGGAGGTTCAAATATTATTGACTAATATTTGAATTTACGCAATTTTTTGATTGAAGAGGCTTTTAAAGCCTTCTGAATCAACGATTCTTTAGTATTATAGCCTAGCATATGCAATAATACTTTTTCGTGCTTACTCATAGTTTCACCTCAATTCAATCCAAAGCTTGTTAACTAGTTAACAAGGTATCGCGACTTGTATTTATTTAATTTTTAGTTTTCCCACTATTATGTTATCTCACAATAGCAAAAAAATCAAGTGTTTTTGTTAAAAAAATATCAATATATTAATTTGTTTAATATTGAAGGATTTCATTTGAGGCTACTAGATGTAAATTCAAATGCATATTCTTAATTATTAGACTTTAAACCAAGATATTTAGTAACAGACTTTGAAATACCAATAGGATAGAGCACATATTTTTTGGGTAAAATTTATTTGAATGAATAAAAAGGAGTCATAAAAGATGGCTAAGGTTAAAATCAGTATGGTGGTTCTGTTATTTGCAATCATAAGTGTTGTAGTTATTGTGGATTATGCTAAAAATCATCATGGACTTTCTGAACAACAAATGATTTTTGATGATTTGGATATAATTGTTCAAGACTATGATAGTTACTCATATTTAACAAAGAAGGGCCGCAATATTGGTAATACATCAGATTTAGAATTTGAATTTTCAGGAATGGATACGATTTGGAGTATAAAAGCTAAAAATGATGGGGTATTACATGTTCGTTTTCAATCTGTTATTACAGATGGCGAATTTAAGGTATTGTTAATTACACCTAACCATGAGATTGTTACGATTTTAAATCAATCCATAGCTGATGAAAAAAATATTCAAATACCAGAAGGTATTAGTAAAATTAAACTAGTAGGAAGAAATGCAAAAGGCAAACTTAAAATGACTTTAACAGCTAATCAATGGTTAAATATAATGCCAATAAATAACTAAACCTGTTTAGCATAATATTCATCCAGTGGTATAATCAACACATTCATATTATTATCATAATCCATTCATAGAGTATTAATAATGATCAATGCATATTCTTAAAGTGTGCCCTTCTATAAAAAACTTTATTATATATCACATCTCCTTTGATTGCTGAAACTTCATCTGGCAAATGGCCATATCTAAAGGGTATAAGGCATAAGAATCCAGGTTCAACCCATCATTACTCATTATGAACATAAAGTCACTTAATATGGTGTAACCGTATAAAATATATTAGACGTATATTTTTTGTAAACAGGAGGGATGAATATGGATTTTTTTGCAGCCAATAGCTGCAACTTGAGAATAGATGACAGCGGCATGGTAGTTGATGTGAAAGAAAACAATTTAGCTGTAATAAATGTTTATTTTAATATTTCAAATATTGGAACAGAGGATATTACTAACGTGACTTTAGAAGGACATATAAAACTTTCTTCTGCATTGACTTTTAATAATATATCGACTTCATCACCCGTTATTTCTACGACCATAAACAAAGGGAAAATTGATTATAACTGTAATTTAGGAACGATTGTGTCACAGGATTCAGAGTTTGTAAATATTACTTTTGATGTGATTGGTTCAGAATCAGGTGGGTGCTTCTCTATTAATAATGTAACCGTTATAACAGATGATCAGGATGATCGATTACAGTTTGTAGCCAGTACACCTTTAAATATATATGATATCCAATCAAAGTCGATATTTAAAAAAAATAAAATGTTGACCATATTAGAGAATAATCCGTATGTACCTGAAGGAGAATTTAGTGTATGGGTGAATTTATGCATACCTAATGGCATAACGGTTGAATTTAAGGATTTCGGTGTTTTTGAAGCCAAGTTCATAGAAAGTCGTGAATCGGTTCCCTTAAATGAACCGGTAGTAGGTAGAAGCCATATACAATTCTTAGCCAATCATCTTATGCTGCCTAAAGGCAGCAGTCTGGTTTTACCCGTAGTTTTTAATATTGTTAAAAGTGAAGTATTAGGAAAAGCTTGGATACAATCCAACATTAAAAAAATACAACTGCAAGATATAACTTCGGGACTTTTTATTAATAAAACCAGACAAAAAAGTCAAATGGCAAGGCAGGTTATTTATTTGTCTATTCAACCGGTAAATAACCAGAAAAAAGGAGGTTTGAAGCATGATCGGTGTGAAGCCTACAAATAACGTTACCATTACCGGAATTAAAGTGAATCAAAAAACTTATTCTAATATTCCGGAGGAAAATTTAAGTAATCTTAAATTGATTAACACTCAAACCTCTATAGATATTGATAATAATATTGCTATCGTTAACGTAGCTTTTACAGTAATCAATCTTGATGAAGTTATTTTAGAAAATATTAAAGTTGATGGAAGGATTAAATTTTTTGATGGGTTAAGTTATAGATTTATAAACGTTGATTACCCTGATATTAACGTAACGCTTTTAGCAGGACATATTTTATATTCCGGCAATATCGAGAAATTAATGCCAAATGAAGAGGTAACGGTGATATTAACTTTCTCAATTGAGGGTGCGGCTTCACCGGGTATATATGATATCAATAATGTGACCAGAGTATCCGATTCACAAGGCAACCAAGATGTTTCAGGGCAGACACCGTCATTAAAGATTGTAGAATTAGAGGCAAAAGGTAAGTTTAAATACAATGCATTTGAGACCATTATAAAAAGTCAAAGTTTATCTCCTAAATTAAAAGTAGATGTAAAATCTTTTATTAAGATAGCTGAAGGCGTTACCATTCAGTTTTCAAGCTTTGGGCCTTTTACGGCAAGGTTTGTTGATTCAAGCGAAACGGTACCACTTAATATACCCGTTAAAGGAGGGCAATCCATACAGTTAGTAAGCAAATCTATAACGGTTCCAACTAGTAGTTCCAGCGTTCTGCCTGTATTTTTTGAAGTATTATCCAGCAGTGTTTTTGGCAAAACATTTATAGAGGGCGAGATCGATTCTATTACTGCACCCGAATCGGAGCAAGTCATATTGCTTCCTTTATTAAAGAAGTCTGAAAGGACAGCTTTTTTATCGGTAAGACTGGGTATACAATAACGTTTCTATAGCGATTTTGCTCATAAAAAAATCCCTTTACGGGATTTTTTTTAAATGATTTTATAGATAAAAATCATGAAGATTTATGGTTTTATAAAAAGTTCGATTATATACAATCCAAAAGTTTGTTGATTTTCTGGGATTTAAAAAATATAGACAACTACTAATATTGTTATTACCTTCTAAGGCTTCTGTTGCGGCTCGTATGCTTTCTGGAGAAGGTGTATTGTAAATCGTTCCATCTAATACCGGTGTAAACTGGTATCCGTCAAAAATAACGGTGTAAATTGTGTTAGGAAATTCAATACTGTTCACTCTGTTGAGAACCACATTGGCAACTGCCAGTTTTCCTTCATAAGGCTCCCAGCCGGCTTCAGCTTCAACAATTCTGGAAAGCCAGTAAACCTCATCAGGTTCAATAATTTGATTTTCTAATGTTGTATGAATACTAATATTATAATTGCTTCCATCCCAATCCACTTTACAATTAAAGGCTTCAGCGACAAAACGAATGGGAACATAAATCCTTCCTTCAATAATATGAATGGGTGCGTCTAAGTCAAATGGACTTCCATTGATATAAGCCTGATTAGATTGATATGGTAATCGAATGTCCAAATTATCTTTTTTTAATATGGCTGTCTTACTGTTTTTATCCCAATGGATATCATCTACACTTAAAGCTTCAGCGACAAAACGGATAGGGACAAAGGCTCTGTTATTTTCCAAATACGGCGTCTGATCCGGATATATTTGACTTCCATCAACATCAATTGAAATGGTAGGTAATGTTTGTACTTTCAGCAGCTGGCCTTGAATAAGATTATCCTCAGGAGAATAATTCATAGCCATCAATGAATGAATATCCTGATTATGAGCTTCGGCAACCTTCCAGTAAGTGTCGCCGGGTTCAATGGTATGCATCACATAAGAACTGGCATAGGTAATATGTATACTACATAACAATAAAATCATACATAAAATCAATAATACATTCTTTCTCATGATATAACGTCCTCCAAATTAAAGGTAATTTTTTTACAATAAAACTCTATTTAGTAAGGATTAATATCATTTTACATGAAAAAATATATAATGGAAGTTTAAAATCTAATATACATAAAATTGGAAAGTGCTATTTTGGATGATATGGAATTTTATTCATGTACTGTATCTTGAAATTTAAGGTTGACAAAAATATATTTATGTTATATATTTATAACATAAAGTGATAAATATATAACATAGGAGTGATGCAATATGAATAGAAACTGGTTTAAGTGTTTGTGGGTTTTAGGATTTTTAGGGCTGTTAGGGTACTTTACCGATAATGTTGGATTTTATGGATTCTTTGGCTTTTTTGGATCTCTGGCATTCTTTGGGATTAAGGATGATGAAAGGTTAATTGACAATATCAATAAAGCAGCAAGAAATGCTTTTGTAGTCTCAATGGTTATTTGTATTACAGCAATTGTATTCGTTGCCATTCTAAGACAAAAGGATCTGTTATATTATGGGATACCTGTTATTTTCGTTGCTCAATATTTTACGTTTGTTGCTTCTTATTTATACTATGATTTCACAGGGAGATAAAGATGAAAGTATTAAAAACACGTATTAAGCAATATAGAGCTAAGCATGGTTTAACTCAGGAAGATTTAGCTAACAAAGTTGAGGTAAGAAGAGAAACTATTATTCACTTAGAAAAAGGCAAATATAACCCTTCATTAAAGCTGGCGTATGAAATTGCAGAGGCTTTGGATGCAAAAATTGATGAAATATTTTATTATGAAGAAAAAAGTTAAAAACATTATATATTATGGTTTTAAATATAAAATATAGGGAATATATAACATAAGATTTATATAAATCATCAATAAAGATGAAATCAGGAGGGTTTTATATGTTAAGTGAAAAATTGGTAAATGTATTAAATGAGCAGATAAAATATGAAATGTATTCAGAAAATCTATACCTAGCCATGGCGGCCTATTGCGCGTCAGAAGATTTAGATGGATTTTCGAACTTTTTCAAAGTTCAAGCAGAGGAAGAAAAATTTCATGCTATGAAATTCTTCGACTATATCATAGATATGAATGGCAGAGCAGAAATAGCAGCATTAGACCAACCGGAGAATACTTACACTTCAGTATTGGATGCATTTAAAAAGGCTTACGAGCACGAACAATTGGTGACAAAAAGAATATATAACTTGATGGATATAGCGATAGATGAAAGAGAGCATGCGACCATTAGTTTTCTAAAATGGTTTGTAGATGAACAGATTGAGGAAGAATCTATGTTTTCAAATCTGTTAAAAAAATTAGAAAGAGTCGGAGAAGATGGTCATGGCATCTACATGATTGATAACGAATTAGCAAAAAGAGTATTCACACCTCCGGCCGATGCATAAGAAAAAAATAAGAGAACATAAAAAGGCGATTAATATTTTTATTAATGGCCTTTTTTTTTGATGATAAATTTTGTTTCAAATTGACGCCTTTTTCATTAAATAATCCTAAAATGATACTTGTTTGTATTAATAATATGAAAAAGAGCCTCCAAAAAGGGCTTTTTTTTTGGCACAATAGTTGCGATATATTCTATAAAAGTGTATCTAAAAATAGGAGGAAAGGAACATGCCAAAAGTATTTAGATTAGACATGAAGACAAAATCTATTAAGCGGGAAGAACTTAAAGAAAAATATACCGATTTTGGAGGACGAGGTTTAATCGCTCATGTGATGAATGACGAGGTCAATCCAAAATGTGATCCTTTAGGGGGTGAAAACAAACTCATCATCAGTACGGGATTATTGGCAGGAACGACAGGTCCAACTGTCAATAGACTTTCCATTGGAGGAAAAAGTCCGTTAACCGGTGGAATCAAAGAGGCAAATGTCGGTGGAAATGTAGGTTTTATGTTGGCTAAGCATGATATTAAAATGATTATCATCGAAGATGTTCCTACAGAGGAGGAGTGGTTTATTCTAAAAGTTGATAAAGACAGCAATATGCACTTTGTACCTGCCAGAGGGTGGGCCGGCTTAAACAACTATGCATTGGTTGAGAAATGCCGTGAAACGTTTGAGGGCAAGATAAGTGTTCTTTCTATAGGAATTGCGGGAGAGAGAGGGTATAGGTGTGCCGGCATACAGGCTACGGATGCTGCAACAGGACATCCGGCCAGAGCTGCAGCTCGAGGAGGACTGGGAGCCGTGATGGGTTCTAAAAAAGTAAAAGCTATCGTCGTTGAAAACCCTGAGAATCCAAGCAGGATCAATTATAAAAGTAAGAGAAAGTTTAGTGACGCCACCATGAAAGTGATATCTTCTATAAGAACGCATGGCCTTGTTGGTTATGCTTTTACAAATTTTGGCACACCGTTTCTCACTCAAGTGACCAATGAGGCAAAGATACTACCTGTCAATAATTTTAGCGGTAAAATAGTCGATGTCTCGGTACTAGGTGCGGAAACCTTTAAATCAAATGTTCTTGCAAATGGTGGAAAAGTTGGTGTTGCCTGTCAACCCGGATGCCCTATAAGGTGTTCCAATGTATATCATAATAGCAGTAAGGAATATATAACATCCGGATTAGAATATGAAACGATAGCTTTGTGTGGGCCCAATTGCGGTATCTATTCTTTTGATACTATAGCTAAGATGGATGCAATATGTGATGATTTTGGAGTAGATACCATTGAAATAGGTGCTGCTATCGGAGTCTGCATGGACGTAGGAAAACTCCAATGGGGCGATGAGAACGGTGCTTTAAGTCTGCTTCAAGAAATGGTTGATGGGACGGAATTCGGTAACGTATTAGGCCAAGGGGCAGATTATGTGGGTAAAAAATTAAATGCAAAAAGAATACCGACAGTAAAAGGGCAAGCTTTACCAGGATATGACCCCAGGGGTGTGAAAGGAATGGGTGTTACCTATTCAACATCACCTATGGGAGCGGATCATACTGCAGGTTTTACTATGGGAGTCGAAGGCGTAGACCCATTTAAAAAAGAAGGTCAAGTGAAGGTATCTGAGGAAGTGCAAATCGCTGCGGCCTTTTGTGATAATATCATGTGTTTGTTTGCCTTTGCTGCTGTTACAAGTAATCCGGAATCATTTAACGCTTTGGCGGAGATGATGGCTGCTAGATATAGCGGTGAATGGAGCATTGAAAAATTAATGGGTATCGGGGCACAAACCATCGTCCTGGAAAAAGCATTCAATGATGCTGCAGGATTAACCGGTGAAGATGACAAGCTGCCGGAATTTTTCTATACTGAAGAGTCACCGGCTGCAAAGACGGCCTTTGATATTACTGATGGAGAATTGGCAGAAATATTTCAAGGAGTGAAACAAGATGCTTCCATCTAAAAGTATATTTCCACCATTCATGGTGATGATGTCCGGCTGTAATGGAGAGTCATTATGATAAAGGTTAATAACCGAACGGTTGAATGGAAAAAGGAATTGACGGTAGAAGCAATGTTAAAAGAAGAGGCGTATAAGAACACCCTGGCGGTTATAGTCAATGGAAAGATCATTCCAAAGAATCAATATTCGGAAACATGGATTAATGATGGAGATCATATAAGTCTTATTCAAACCATTACAGGCGGATAAACCAATTAATCCGTTCCAAAAAGATACCCTTTTACTATAAGTATTGAACAGTTAGTTACCAATGTATGGATAATCAATCAACAATATTTAGAGGAATATAATATACATAAAATCATCTTTCTGAGATT
>JAKSCF010000708.1 GCA_022360735.1 Clostridia bacterium | reverse complement strand
CTTTTATCGCATCTCTAAGCGTTTGAATAGCTTCTTCTATCATCCCTTTTGATTCATATTCATGGACAATGGAAAATATACTATTCATCTTTGTTACATTACGAATTTCATTCATTCCCATCAATTCATCAATGGATATATTATAGTAATTTGCAATAATGGGAAGCATGGTGACATCGGGATAAGCGGAGTTGTTTTCCCATCGACTGATTGCTTGTGGTGATACACCAAACACCTCTGCAAGCCGTTCTTGTGTAAGTTCGTTTTTAATTCTGAGTTTTCGAAGGTTTTCACCGATTCTGATTTCCATAGCTATTACTCCTTCATATTTTTTAGAAGCTTCTGTAATAACCATACTATAAACAGCTTGAAATCGCCATTACATATTTGTTGAGAAAAAAACAACTAAAGCGAGAGTATTTAAATACTGTGAAGCAAAACAATTTCTTATTATGCCTAGAGGGGTAAGCTTATTAGCGTTAAAGTGGTTATGGTTTTCTTCTCATGCACAAAAACATAGTATCAGAAAGGGTAAATTTTCCGCCACAGCAGTCAATTGTTTCAGCGATTTCTTTCAGTAATGGTTCGGTTCTCTTCTGGCATTGCCTTATGGTCTGAATATGTACTGATTAGTGCAGTATAATTTTTTGCGTTAAATGTTCTTGTACCATAGTAAAACTTATCAGTAACATTAACAAATTCCTAATGTCTTAATGTATTGACCTGCTCGAACAAATCAAAAACACCAATTTTCTTTCCGAATTGTATAAATGCTAAAAACCATACAGAAGCTTTTTTCCTGTTTCATTTCACCTGTATTAAATGATATGCTTTTCATAAGGTGCCCCCCTTCGTTTTAGCTTTGTGGCTATTACCTGAATTCGAGGGATGGTGGCTGCTCAAACGGACAGCCACTATCTAGCATTAAAATAAGTAAAGTGGTATAATAAGAACAACTTATTTATTGGAGGATTTAGAATGAATAGAAAATTATTACTGATATCATTGATAATGTTAAGTGTGTTTATATTGGTTGCTTGTAGCAATCACGCTGAAAAGCCAGAAGATTTGAACGGGTTTTTGACTACGGAAGGAGTCGCTTTAACCTGTGAAATGGATGAATTAGCTGAAAACAAAGAGTATTTGGCCCTTATGTCAGCTTCTGAAGCTTTGGGGCAAATTATGAATAAAATAGCTTCCCAAGATTATAGCATACCCGCAAAAGTATATCTAATAAAATCTCCAGATGATATTTTGCTACAAGCAATGCGTTCCTTTTCAGGAGAAATAAATATTTCTGACAATACTATGGAAAAACTTAAACATAAAATAAATGGTTCTATATTTGCGAATATGATAAACGCAAGTTATGGCAGTGAAACGATTGCCGCAACATCTATGACAGCTTGGGGAAAATCGTACATTCAGCCAAAGGGATGGTCGGATAATATGATACTTTTACTTGAATACCCTGGCGAATTTTCTAGCATCGTATCGTTTATGGAATCAGGAGATGGTGTCATTAGCGGTTCCTCTGTATTCGTTAAAAATGGTGATAAAGATATTTTAACATCGTTAGATGAATATTTAGGCATGACAGATATCGAACATGACCAATATTCAAGTAGCCAATTACAGGATTTACTTGCCAAATAGCACTTTTGTACAATAAGGACAATATGAATTATATTTTCCTGTGAGTGAAATTATTATAAATATATCCCTGTTCCGGCGTTATTCCGATAAGTTCGGGACGTTTCTTGCATATTTTTTCCAATGTATTATCGGAGCCTTTGATCATACTAAAAGGTTCTTCAGCTTCAATCAAATAATCAGAAATCAGCTTTTTAACCAATTCCTCCTCATGGTCTTGACTCCTGGCAAACACAATACCTTCAAACTTGCTGGCAGCCTTTCTGCTGCCTCTTTTATGATAATAAAAAGGTTACTGTAGCCACCCATAATCCTGCCTGCAATCAACGATATAATCCACATATACCGTTTGATCCTTAATCTGATATAAAACAAGATACCATTTTTCTACATACATCTTATGATATTTATTGGGTGGAATAAAATCGGCCTCCAGAAATGAAAAACGTCCAGGCATTTTGTAAAGGGAGCAGATGGCATCCATTAATCTGTTTTTTAATTTGCGGGCAGCAGAAGGGCTTTTTTGAACCAAAATTGCCAGCATTTTGCGTGAGCGGTCAGAAACAATAATTTTATATTTAGGCATCTTTCCCATGTTCCACCTCGTCAATTATACTGTCCAGATATTTGTCCAGTTCTTCCGGTGTAACTCCCGTACGGCCAGCCAGACGGTCTTCTTCAACTGCCAACAGTTCCTCCCGCAGCTTTAGCATTTTTTCACGGCGGGTAAATGTCTCTATATCCATAACCACAAGATCACCCTCACCATTTTTAGTAAGATATACCGGCTCCCCGGAAGACTTGCACAAAGCCGCGATTTCATTGTAGTTTTGTCGGATGGTTGCAGATGGTTTAATTTGCATGGTACCAACTCCTCATAGTAGCATTCTAATCATATTATACTCCTTTCTTACTATTAAAATCAATAATTTTTTTGTAACAGTTAGCGTTCTCGCTGTTGCTGTAACCCCAAAACAATTTTCAAATAATCCGGGTCTTTGACAGTTGAATAAAATACAAATTTTTTGAAAGCCTTAGAAATAGGGCTTTTTTTATTGTTTTTTGTCAAAAATCACATATTTAAATTGCCTGGTATGAAAACCTTAGATTTTATAAAAATAAGTACCCATGAAAAAAACTATCTATTAGGGTTTTGTAATGATGAATTTATAGTTGGAGATTCTGTAGGATTTATAAGAGATGATAAGATATATGTAAGAAATTATAAGCTTAGTTTGATGATGCAGCTAGGCTAAACTTATCTTTGTTCTAATCTTTTTTCTGACAACTGTAGCATTACTCATGACACTTTCCGCATATTCCATAGAATTTTGAAATATGATCTTTTATCAAAAAGTCTCGTGTTCCTTCTATTTCTTCTTCTAGACTTACTAACAAATCGTCTTTCACTTAATGTAAATACAACCCATTTCTTTCTGATTTTAGTGCAAAGATTATTCCCCAGAATAATGAGCAGCCTGTATGTATAAATACTGCACTATAGATAGGAAACGCTAAGCCTATAGACATTCCCACTACACTATAAACAATAAATACCAACACCAGAAAAAGCGCCATTGTAATGAAGTCTCTTACTGTAAATTTTTCCATATTCTTCTTTTTGTAGCTTGTGCTCTTCTTTTCACTCATACTTTCTCCTCTTTTCTAAAACTTCCAACCTTCAGCTTTTTCCTTGATTTCAATAAATTTCTTATAAATACCGTCATTTTTCAGTAGCTCAACATGTTTACCTTGCTCGGATATTTCTCCATCTTTCAGTACAATAATGTTATCAGCATTTGTTACCGTTGATAACTTATGTGCAATCGTAATAACTGTTTTACCCTTCGTCAATTCACTAATTGCATGATGGATATGGTGTTCATTCTCCGGATCGATGCTAGCTGTTGCTTCATCCAACATCACTATTGGAGCATTTTTCAACATTGCTCTTGCTAGTGAAATTCTCTGCTTTTCACCTCCTGATAGTGTACCACCACCGTCACCGACAATAGTTTCATAACCATCAGGAAAGTTCATAATAAACTCATGACATCTTGCTTTTTTCGCTGCTTCTATGATTTGCTCTTTTGATGCGTTTGGATTTCCAAACAAGATATTATTCTCAATAGTATCATGGAACAAATAAACCTTCTGAAACACCATACTTATGTTTTTAAGCAAGCTGTCACAAGACAATTCTCTAATATCATGATTGCCTACTTTAATACTTCCCTTCTGAACATCATAAAATCTTGCTATAAGATTACATATAGTTGTCTTACCGCTCCCTGAAGGACCTACAATAGCAACAGTACTCCCTTGCTGAATTTTAAAACTCACGTCACGTATAACATCAACAGAATCATATGCAAAGCTAACATTTTTAAATTCGACATCGAATTTGTCAATATTAATATCTTGCCCGTCTGCATCAATAAACTCAGCTTCTTTAATGCTATTAAGATTCTTAATATTGGATTCAATCATACCTAAGCCATGAGCTGCATCCTTAACACTTTCCACACCCTCGAACATTGTAAATACAAACATCAACATCATTAATGAGTAAAACAATGAAAGCTCGCCCTCTATCGTTAATAGAGATATTAGAAATATAAGCACACATATTGCCGTTTTTATTGCAAAATGATGTAGAGAAGAGATAGGTGCATATTTCTTTTCAACAGCTATGTTAATGTTTTTGCTATCGTTAAAAGCACCTTTTATGGTATCCAACGCTTTGTTTTCATTACCATAAGATTTCACTTCACTAAGCCCATGAATATATTCAATCGTTCCACTAGACATATCTTCCTGCGCCTTATGTACAATAGGCCACGTTCTATTGCTTTCGTTATAAAGCCATTTAATAACCAGTGATGAAAGGAATATTCCTAGTATACTAATCAATGCAGCTTCTATTTTAAAAATTATCAGATATAGAATGATTACTCCTGTAGTAATATAACCACTTATCATTCTATTAATCATACCAATACCAAGATTCTCTAGAAGTGTCAGTTGAGTTGTTATAACCGCAGTAATATCTCCAGTCTTTTTCTGCTCAAAATAGCCTAGAGGAACTCTTTTTAATACATTACCTATTTCTATTCTCTCATCCGCTGTTTTTTCATAACTTATCGAATCCAAAGTAGCCATTCGAAGATGAGTAAATAAAAATCTAAAGCCAACAGATACAGCGACTGCAATAAACATCCACAGTGCAAATTTCGAAGGCAATGCAGCTTCCCCTCTTATATCCAGTAAAACTCTGTACACTGAGTATGCCGCAATCATAATAGATAATGAAACCGATATGCTTATAAAGAATGTCCATAAAAATCCCATATACATCCTTCTTTTATACTTCTCAGTCCAGTTTATTATCTTTTTTACCGAATCAAGCATGTCGTTGCCCCCCCTTCCTTTCTGCTATCCAGCTTTTTGAGTTAACCAGAGCATTCCACATATTATGGTATACTTTACTCTGGTTCAACAAATTGTCATGAGTATCTTCAGCTTGCACTTCACCATTATTTATAAGCACTATTTTATCTGCATCTCTAATTGTTGTTAGCCTGTGGGCAATTACAATTAACATTTTGCCTTTTGTTAATGCTGATATAGACTTCTGTATTTCCCACTCATTCTCAGGGTCTGTATAGGCGGTTGCCTCATCTAAGATTACGATGGGGGCATCTTTAAGTATGGCCCTGGCAATACATATTCTCTGTTTCTCTCCCCCTGAAAGTCTGTTACCTGCTTCACCTGCAGTCGTTTGATATCCTTTATAAAGCTTGGTAATGAACTCATGGCATCTCGCTGCCTTGGCCGCCTCAATCACTTGATTATCACTTGATTCAGGATTTCCCATGCGGATATTCTCTAAAAGAGTACAATCAAATAAGAAATTATCTTGTGAGACAAAACTTATATATGTGGATAGTTGCTTGAGAGGTATTTTTCTAATATCAACACCCCCAATACATATCCTTCCTTCAGAAACATCCCAAAATCTAGCTATAAGCTTGGCAATTGTAGATTT
>JAKSCF010000529.1 GCA_022360735.1 Clostridia bacterium | reverse complement strand
CTATTTTTAAATTGGATAATCTTTTTTTATACATATATATGGTGAATATATCTGCTAAGGTTTGAGTCGGATGTTGATTGGCGCCATCACCAGCATTGATTAAAGGTACGGTGAGTGAGTCACTGGATTTATGAGGTACAAATGGCTCCGGATGACGCATGACCACAATATCTGAATAACATTCCACCGTACGAACCGTATCAAAAATACTCTCACCTTTTGAATGAGAAGAAATACCCGGATCGGAAAATCCAATAACAGAACCGCCCAAACGTTTCATAGCTGCATCAAAGCTGAGTCTGGTTCTTGTTGATGGTTCGTAAAACAATGATGCCATTATTTTACCTCTACAAGTATCGGCGTATTGTTCAGGATTGTTTGAAATGTTTTCAGCCAACTCAATTAAAGAAAAAAGCTCATCCGTAGAAAAATCTGTAGAATTTAACAAGTGTCTTCCTTCTATACACATAAATATTTCCCTCCTTACCCGCCTCTCTGGACGAATTTAAAGAAAGTCACAAAAAAACCTTCCGATTTCCGGAAGGTTAATAACACTATTAACATATGTTTTGCAGCACAAAACACTTTTGATTTAACCTTTCCGGTATCTCGTACCGAATTAAAAGTTACATACTATCTTATTTAAGTTATCACATATTAACCGCTAAGTCAATAATCCTGCAATTATTATTTTTTTCCAGATATTCTTCCGGGTCTTCGATGATTATGTTTCTCGCAATTCTTTGATCGAATATGGTTACATGGGAGAATCCTGCATTAAGTAATACTTTATATCCATCTACCACACCTTCTCCTACATCCGGAGCCGTATGAGCATCTGATCCTACTGTGATAATATTGCCTCCAAGTTCATGATAAAGCTTAACGATATCATAATCCGGTAAGCAATCTTTAGAATACTGTCTTAAACCTGAGGTATTGATTTCAATACCCTTGTTTTTCTTAATAATAATTTTTAATATCTCTGTTACTTTGTCTTTATAATCTTTATACAAATCAATCTTTACACCTTGCCTTGCAGCATATCTCTTTACCAAGTCAAAATGCCCAACACAATCATACTGTCCCCATTCAGCCAAAGCTTTCAGATTATCTAAATATATATTACAATATTTGTTTAAATCCACGAATTGATAATTAATCTCTGAAAAATCCACATCACCTTTCATTTTATGTCCCGATGCTAAAACAAAATCATAAGGATATTGATTGATAATTCTTTCTGAAGATTCGGGATACAAATGAGGATGACCCAATTCAATACCAAACTTAATATTTAACCAACCTTTGTAGGCTCTACGAGCTTTTTCAATATCTCTTATACAAGCTTTTGGGTTATATCCGGAATAATTCACATTCTCTGCTGTAGGTTCAAAATGATCTGTTACCGCAATTTCCTTTATCCCTTTCCTAACAGCATACTGACATATTTGCATCAACGAATGTCTTGCATCATCTGAGCGGTAAGTGTGCAAATGATAATCAATTAGAAACATTATTTTTACTGCCTTCTTCCTTCTTAATCTTCTTTCAAGTATATATTATATTATATTTTTGATATATATGTTATGAATATGCTAAGGAAAGGTTAAATTTTTTAATGCCTATCTTTTCGAATCATTTTTTTTAACAAATTTGACAACACCCTTTTTTCCTCAAAGGTAGCATAATCAAAGAGACTTTTCAACATTTGCTCTTCTCCGGTGGAATAATGGGCATGACTTTCAAAAAAATCCACCAATTCACCATGCCCCATAACCTGCTCCAAATTCTCTTTCCATTGCCGAGTTTCTTTAATTTTTCTGTTTGTCTCATACCTCTTGTACATTTTTATACCCCTTCACATTTTAAAAATTTTCTTATTCTTATTATTGACTGTAATCATTAGATGATTTACTAATAAGAAGACTTTTCAATTTTAAAATATGTATTTTAAATCAAATTTTTCAATTTTAAAAAACAGTTCGATATCCAATGTTCGTGACACTAAAATTTGTCAATCGATAATAGATCGTTTACAATAAAAAAAATTATGTTAAGCATAATCTCAATCTCTAAATTCTAAACTATAAAAAAACAAGGAGCAGAGATTTGAAATCTGGCTCCTAGTTTTTTTATAGTTATTACTCTTTATCACCCATAATAATCCCAAGATTAATCAAATCTTTTTCAAGTTGAATAATCTTATTATTGACCTTATTGTACTCCTCTTCATCCATTTCACTTCCAACTGCTAGTCTGGTTCTGTATAATACATTTTCAAGGTCATTTTTCACAGTATAAATTTTATCGCTAAGACGCATTAATGCTTCAATGTCTACTTTCTTTTCCTCAGACTCATGGGTCTCTATTTCTTTATTGATTTCATACTCTTCATCAGGTTGTACAACAATACATTCATATCCAAATTCTTCTTTTACTTTCTGAGCAAAGCCCTCTCTGGAATCAGCTTCACCATGTACTAAAAAAATTGCTTCCGGCTTTTTATCAAAGTGGCCCAGCCAATCTAAAAGACCTCTTTGGTCAGCATGTCCGGAAAATCCTTCTATGCTGTAAATGTCTGCTTCAACGTGAATGCTCTCTCCAAAGATTTTTACATCTTTTTGCCCATCTCTAATTCGCCTTCCTAAAGTTCCTTCAGCTTGATAT
>JAKSCF010000704.1 GCA_022360735.1 Clostridia bacterium | reverse complement strand
TCATAACTCTCAACTTCTGTATAAATTACTTTATCCGTTTAACTGTTTGCTTTTTTCTTTTCCTCTTTCAGTGAAAGTGTATGTTGATTGGTAACATAAAATAATATCAATCCGGATAAAATTGCTAAGGTAGCAGATTTAATGAAATAAGGGGATAACTCTTTCCATGCTGTTACCATTATAGCTGCTCCTGCGTCTCCGCCAATGATGATGCCTATAACATATGCCACAAAAACAACCACGCCTCCTAGAACCGAAATGGAAACAAAGATGCCAAATATATTGGTTAATGTTTTTTTCAAATTGTTCATAATCTCTCCCCCCTTATAATCCAAATACAGGAAGAAGCCCTGCAAATACCAATAACGAAACTGCCAGATGTATGCCTACCCATATAAATGCCAGCTTTGACGTTTCAACAAATTTTGACCCCGATATTCCCATGGCCGCATACATGGAAAGCGCCAATGGTGGTGTCATACCTTCTAACGAACCGGTTATTGCCGGAAGCATAGCCGCACCGAGAATAGGATTTATGCCTACTGCTGCAAATATAGTCAAAAAGGTTGC
Organism: Clostridia bacterium; assembly: GCA_022360735.1. The sequence continues at coordinate 2,983 of JAKSCF010000704.1, read as the reverse complement.
ACCAAATATGGCAATTTGAGAAGACCCGGGTAGTACCATTCCCAGAAATGCCGTAAATACAGGTATAAATATTATAATTGCCCCTTTAGACATCCCAAATCCAAGTATCCAGTTAGATACGGTCTCTGTCATGCCTACATCCTGGTACATATATGCAATGGCATAAGCAAAGTAGACAGTTGCTGCAACCGGAACAATACCGGAATAGCTTTTCTTCAGCATGTTAAAAATGCTTGATATCTTGAATCCACCTTCTATTTGTTGACGTCCAAGATACAACGCATATAGAAATGCCAATCCGGGTGTGAACATTAAAATTGTTTTAGAAAAGGCTTTAGCACCATCTGCTCCAACTCTATTTAGGATTAACTCTGAAAACTTAGCATCGATGAATAACGGTACAAATATGATTAAGGGGATAATAAGTGCCGGCCAACCTTTCTTTAGAGATTCTTTGATAGAGGGCAGGTCTTCGGGACTCATAGGTTCAACTTTATAGTAATAGCAAAATCCTAACAATGTTAAAAATCTTTGGAGTATGAACCATATTCCAATGCCCCATACCACCATCCAAAATGTTGAAAGAGGTATCTTTTGGGACTCCGGCAAAAATGCGTCTAAAACTCCAAATACCAATAAAATCGTTCCGGAAGGAGGTATCATTGGACCTAATGAACTTGCAGACATTTCGACTGTAGCCGCTAGTGGTTTTGGAAATTTTGTTTTAATCATAGTAGGAATTGTACATACACCGGTTGCGGCAACATTTCCAGGACCGGTTCCTGATAGTGATGCCATGAAAGTAGACGCGACAAGGCTTACATATCCGGCACCCACGCGGAATCGCCCGACTACAGCTAAAATGATGTTAATGACTTTATCCACAACCTTGGTTTCACCAAATATTTGAGCAAGCAATAAAAATGCTACGATTGCATAAAACAGAGAACTCGTTGATGGTCTTATTAAATCCTTAACAAACAAATCATATCTTCCCGTCATGACTGCTGTAGAAACATAACCGATAAACATTGCTTCGTATATTGGTCTTTTAAGCCATACAAATAGTACTGTAATAATAATTAGAAGAGCAACAAGGTAGAAAACATTTTGAGGAAGACCTAATATAAATTCGCTTGAAAACATAGGTTCTATTCACTCCTTTTATTTTTCAAAAGGAACTCTCAACTAATTATAATACGATTTTCTTTAGTTTTATTCATTCCTCCCTTGCCGGTTTATTATTTGTTGTATGTACTCCACTAATAGATTAAGCTCCTTTATTTTTAAATTAATAGTGGATTGCTAAATCAAAACTAGCCTAATGAATCACATATATTTTAAGAACTGATATTATGTTTTGATTCTTTATCCTTTGAGAAGATTAAGCTGAATACAATGATACTGATAATGGCAACAATAATAGAAATATATGTTTCTGTGAGCATTGGATGTATGGGAAAATGACCGAATTGAGCCTTGTAAATGACCCAAAACAATCCTGCAGCTGCCGTTAAAATCATCGCCCAAACGCTGCCTTTCTGAGAGGTGTATTTCCAGTACATTCCGAATAGCAGTACGACAAAGAGAGAGCCTCGCAGCGTATAGGCAAAGTAAACCATATCTAAGATTCTGGTGCTTCCATACAGCCCGATTGCCAAAACCATGCATACAATTCCCGAAGCCCCGGTAGTCAGACGAGATACCCGCAAAATCTGGCTATCTGTGGCATCTGATTTCATCACTCGCTGGTAAATATCTTTTGTAATCAGGGTTCCTGATGCCAGTATAATTGGTGATATGGTAGATAATATAGCAGCCATTATGGACGCCAATACGATACCTCCGGCAATTGGATGCAGATTCATCATAAGCGTAGGTAAAGCTAATTTTGCGTTAGTGATTTCCGGAAATTTCACTTTAGCAGCCATGCCGAGAATTGCTGTTAAAAATCCAAGAGGTGCTACGACTAATGCGGTAATAATGGCTGCTTTTTTAGCCACATGCTCGTTTCTTGCCGCTAGAATAGGTTGAATCCCGGCTTGGGCCGTACAGGCACCAAGGACTGATGCAATAATCCACGATGACACCTTAGGCATGCCAATGCCGCTCATCTTAAAATATGGGTCTGCAGGCAAAGACAACTTTAATGCTTCAAATCCGCCAATATCTCCTGCCACCAACACGATGGCTAATATAACCCCCCCATACATGGCTACTAAATGCATCATGTTGGTATACCCTACTGCGATCATTCCCCCTGATAATGTATAGATGATAAATCCAATACCTAAAATAACTACCGATGTTGTAAAATCAAGCCCTAAGACCATTACGCCCAGTGTTCCGGCTGCAATAAGTTGTGCAGTTCCAACAGCAATCATTACAAAGGTCAGCAGAATGCTGGATACGGTTCGTGCGTTGACTCCGATAAATTTTTCTATGATTCCGGGAACTGTTACGGTTTCAAGGCTTCTATACAGCTTTGCAAAGAAAATGGCTAAAACAATAACACCAATACCATTTGCAAGGGTATACCAAGCTCCGGAAATACCCAGTAAGTATCCATATTCGGAGATACCTGTTGTGGATGTTCCCCCTAACCATTCGCCTGTTCCTGCTGCTACACACATCAATACGCCTAGACCTGCTCCATGAAATGTATTGGATGATGTGGATTTTTTCTTACAATATAGTCCGATTCCTACTGTTGCCATGAAATATATTGTAATAATCATTAATTGAATTGACATGTAGTTACCTCCACAATAAACTTTATTGGTCAACAGCTCCCTGCTATCTTCTGACTTTAACCTATCTCAATTTCTAAATCCAATAGAGGCGGGTATTGTTGGCATCCAAAGATATCTCCCTCTCCAGGGCTGCCACTGGGTGTTGTTCTATAAAAAGTAAATTTAACTGCGTATGCTGGATCATATTCTACAAAGTCACATATTCTTTCTTCCTCAATACCATATAATTT